>JAFLLC010000077.1 GCA_019162745.1 Deltaproteobacteria bacterium
CTAAGCAGTTCCCGAGGAAACAGGAAGAAACCCACTCCTAAAATCGATGCTGTTTTGATTTAGATGGCGGGTAGTTCATCAGACACCTGACTATCAGGAAAAGACTGACCGGCTTGCCCCGGCGCGCTGCATGGCACCGCTCCGTGGGCCGCAGCCGCCCATGTCCTTGCGTTACGCCATCTGGAGTTTCCTCAGTGCCACCCTCGGTATCCTGGCTATTTACGGAATACCGGGTGATGTTTGTAATACCTTCATGGTCACATACCAGAAGTCCAAAGAGTTCGATGATGATTTCCACACCTGTAAATAATGCCCTCTTCCCGAAAACTGCAGATATTTGATATAATTCACAAATAAAACAACTCCTGAAAGTGCCCATACGGTACGACAGCAACGTCAAAACGAGGCTGGCAACTAAAACAAGTGCCTGGAGGTGATCATATGAAAACAGTGATTATTGGCGGGGTAGCCGGTGGATTGTCAGCCGCCAGCCAGATCAAGCGCGAGGACCATGGTGCGCAGGTGATCGTTCTGGAAAAATCAGGAGATGTTTCTTACGCCGCCTGTGGCATGCCCTACAACTTGTTCTACAAGGACAAGCCGGTGGAGGATCTCTATGCGCTGGGCCTTGATACGATCCGGAATGAACGCGGTATAGATTACCGACTGCACCATGAAGTCGTCGCAATTGATCCGGTTCGGAAGGAAGTGACAGTTGTTGACCATGAACTTTCTCGGGAATATCATGAAAATTACGACTACCTCGTGTATGCCGCCGGCAATCAACCGTACAGGTTGTCTCTTCCCGGATTTGATGATGCCGATGTATTCTATTTCAAGACACTGGACGACATGCGGCAGGTCAAAAAGATCATCTACGAAAAATTCCCCGCCAATGTCATACTCGTAGGTTCAGGTTATACCAATCTTGAGTTGGTTGATGTCCTCTACAACATGAAGATCACCCCGATTATCCTTGAAAAATCCGCCATGATCCTTCCCTCCTTTGCCGAAGAGATCCGGTCTAAAGTGCTGGCGAAGCTTGAGGAGAAGGGGATCCGGCTTCATACCAATGTTGATATCATCGAGAAGAGAGGTGCCGTGGTCAGGACTACAAGCGGCGATTACGCTGCGGATATGGTCGTTATCTCAATCGGCGTAAAGCCGAATACAACCCTCTTCCTGGCTGCCGGAGGCGAAGTGGGGGTTGGCGGAGCGGTAAAGGTTGACCGCTTTTTGCGGACGAACCTTCCTGATGTCTTCGCTGCCGGTGACTGCGCCGAGCACTATGTTCGCCAACTCGGCAGAAATGGCTACATGCCGCTCGGGCCGGTTGCCAATAAGCAGGGACGGCTTGTCGGCAGTAATATCGTCAATAACAACGCCATGAAGATGTTTTACGGCATCGACCAGACCGCGGTTTTCAAGTTTTTCGATCTGACAATAGCCACCACCGGTCTCAATGAGCGGCAGCTCCAGGAGGGTTGCGCACAGTACATAAAAACCTACGTGGACACGCCGACAAGGGGTGCGTTTTCTGGAGGCGGCACAATGCGTCTCCTGCTCCTGTGTGAAAAAGGGACCGGCTTGCTGCTCGGCGGACAGATGATCGGGCAGGACGTCGTGGCAAAACGGCTCGACGTTCTTGCAACGGCAATCTACAAACAGATGACGGTGTTTGAACTCGCCGAACTTGATCTGAGTTATGCGCCGCCCTATGCGCCGGTATGGGATCCGCTTCTCATTGCAGCGAACAAGGCGATCAAGGAAGTGTGATTGCTGGGCTTATAATCCTGTAAAATAATTTGATACTAAAACGGGCAGCCCCCGTCAGGGTACTGCCCGTGAATGTTACATTGACCTGTACCGGCAATTTATCCGAGGATCGCCTTGAGGTCTTCTTCAGCCGTGGTGATCGGCATAAGGTTGAAGTTTTCCACAAGGAAGTTCAGCACGTTGGGCGTGATAAAGGCTGGCAACGTTGGTCCCAGGCGGATATTTTTGATCCCGAGTGAGAGCAGGGTCAGCAGAATAACAACCGCTTTCTGCTCGTACCAGGAAAGGATCATGGAGAGCGGCAGATCGTTGACGCCGCATTCAAAGGCGCCTGCCAGGGCTACCGCAATCTGAATGGCAGAATAGGCGTCGTTACACTGCCCCACATCCAGCAGACGTGGGATACCGCCGATATCGCCGAACTCAAGCTTGTTGAAACGGTATTTGCCGCAGGCCAGAGTCAGGATGACGCAGTCATTTGGTACTTTTTCGGCGAATTCGGTGTAGTAGTTACGCCCCGATTTGGCACCGTCGCAGCCGCCAACCAGGAAGAAGTGTTTGATCTGGCCTCCCTTGACTGCAGCGATAATCTTGTCGGCCACTCCCAGTACGGCGCTGTGGCCGAAACCGACCAGAATTTCCTGGCCCGGATTTTCCGGCAGGCTTGGGCATTCCAGCGCTTTGTTGATGACTTCGGAGAAGTCCCAGCCTTCGATGTGCGTGACATCCGGCCATTGTACCAGACCCCAGGTGTAGAGACGATCCTTGTAGGAATCAGCCGGGCGCTGGATGCAGTTGGTGTTAAAGAGGATGGCGCCGGGGAAGTGGGGGAATTCCTTGGCCTGATCCTGCCAGGCGCCGCCGAAGTTTGCCACCAGATGCGGGTATTTCTTGAGGCCGGGGTAGCCGTGGGCTGGGAGCATCTCACCGTGGGTGTAGATGTTGATCCCTTTACCCTCGGTCTGCTTCAGCAGCTCTTCCAGCATCTTCAGATCGTGGCCGGTAACGAGGATTCCTTTACCTGCTCTGGTGCCAAGGTTTACCGGAGTTGGTACCGGCGCGCCGTAGGTGTCGTTGTGTACCGCATCCAGAAGACCCATGGCGGTGAGGTTCTGTTTGCCGCATTCCATACAGAGGGCGACAAAATCCATCAGGCCGAGATTGGGGTCGGTCGTGGCGGCCAGTGCTTTCTGAAAAAAGGCCATGACGTCATCGTTGGTTTTGCCGAGGATCATGGCGTGATCCATATAGGCAGACATCCCTTTCATGCCGTACATCAAAATCTCGATGACGGAGAGGATGTCTTCATTGACGTGCTGCTTGCTGATGCCGTACTGCTCTGCCTGGGCGATCATGCCGACCAGATCGGCAGCAGGTTTCCAGTCAGCCACCGGACCAGAAATAGCAGCACCGGCAGCAGCCTTGGCCTTTTCCTTCAGCTGGTAGCAGGTCTGGATCATTGTGCCGATGGTTTCAGGATCAAAATCCACGTTGGTGACGGTGGTGAAGAGCGCCTCAATCGTAAAGCGGTCGATCACGGCATCACGGCCAATTTTGTCGGCATACAGCGCCAGGGATTTGAGACCGTACAGCAGATGATCCTGCAGAGCGGCGACATCCGGTTTTTTGCCGCAGACGCCGGAAATATTACAGCCTGTTCCGTTTGCTGCCTGTTCACACTGGTTACAAAACATACTCATGGTGAATCCTCCTTGTTGAATGGCATCTTTTCGGGATGCGTTTGATTGTTTGTTTAGCAGACAGTATATCAGCTGCATGACACTTTACTTGACACAGGTCAAATAAACACGTTTTGCTGTAGAATACTTTCCGTTTTGCCGTCAGTAGCCAACTCCGGCTGCTTTAATATTGCCGGGATCTGCCGCGTGACAGGGAGTTACCCCATACACCATGTCGCACTGGGGGCAGCGCCCTTCCAGAGTCTGCATCTGAAAGGGTGTGCCGCACGCTTCACAGTCAAGCTGAACCTCAACCGGCATGGCCATTGAACTGAACCCCATCGTCCGCAGCTTGTCCACTATCTGCGCTCCTCCGCCAAAACTTCCCTCACATCCTTCATGCATATCCGTATCTCCTTTTTTAATTATTGTATGATTACTTCCAGAGTATCACCGGATCTGATCCGGTTCCGTAGCGCCAGCAGGGTATTATCCAGTTCTTCCAGCTTGGCCAGGTTCTTCCGCTCTGTATCGCTGGAGTGGATGATCCTGGCGATGCCGCCGTTTTTGATGACCAGCCGCTGGTCGCCCATCAGCGCCAGTATCGGATCATGGGTCGCCATCAAAATGATCTTCTCCTCCCGCACCAGCAGTTCCAAGGCTTTTTTACGGTCAATGCCGGCATTTTCAATTTCATCGATCAATACAATCGGTGAACGGCTCAGAATCGCCATATCGGCAATCATCAGGGCGCGGGATTGGCCGCCACTTAACGAGGTCACCGGCGTGTCAGACCTGAACTGCTCACCGGCCAGCTGGTTGGCCTGTTTTAAAATCTGCGTCACTTTTTCTTCAGGGTCAGTCACCAGACGGCTTTCAGCGTGCATCCGCACAAACTCTTCCGCAGTAAGATCCATAACAAAGTTCATGTTCTGGGAAAGCTGGGCCACCAGCTTGTGTTCGGTAGAAAAACGCCACTTGCCGTCAGGTACCGCGCCATTGATCAGTATCCTGCGTCTGGTCGGCGTATCACCCTGAGCAACCCATTCAATATCAGCGAGAAGACGGCTCTTACCGGAACCGGTAGGGCCGACGATGCAGATTATCTGGCCTGGGCGCAGGGTTATTTCGAGCGCCTCGGCGGTGCCGCTTTTGTCATAGCCGCCGATGATGGTAAGGCTCTCCACTTTTTCTGTGCTGTCTTCAAGTGACAGCATCCCGGCCAGAAAATCATGCAGGCTTTTGCCCAACTGTTCCCGACTAAGGCCAAGATCAAGGAGCTTGTCCGGATCAAGAGCGTCAAAATACTGCTGCAGGGTCTGATCGCCAGCCTGCAGCTGCAGGCCGAAGGAGCTGAAAAAGTCCTCAAGGTAAGGGTACTCTGCCAGAAGCTGTGCCAGTGGAATTTTCAGCAGATCGTGATAGTTCATGATCAGGCCTCCATCTTGCGGACATTGCCGGTCTGATACTCGTCGCCGATACGGGTTTCACCCAGACAGTAGGAACAAAGTGCCGACGGCATGGAGAAACGGAGTTTCATCCCTTTGAGGGTTTCGATATCCGAGGCGTCTTCAAAGAGAGTCGTCAGCTCAAAAGCCCCCTGGCCGGTGATGCCGTTGATATTCATGATGACCGCCCCCGGGTTGACCTGCTTGACCCGTGAGGCGAACACTTCGCGCTCTGCCTGGGAAACGATATCCCCCTTGGTAATCACAACAATATCAGCTGATTTGAGCATCGGGCCGATCTTGCGAGGGGTATTGATACCGCTCAGGTTATCAATCACGCAGACCGCCGTGATATCCTTGATGTGCGGTGAGCAGCGGTTGCAAAGACCGGCTGACTCGCTGATGAGGAAATCACAGTCGTTCTCCCGTCCCCAGCCGACACACGCCTCAATATTGCTGACAAAAAAATGATCCGGGCATTGGGAACCGGAGAGCCCTTTCTTTACCAGCACCCCTTTTTTGGCGTACAGCAGGTCATCGTCAGTCATCAGGCAGTCATACTTGACGACCCCGATTTTTTTCTGCCGGGCCTGCAGCGCCTCAATTACCCTCAGGATAACGGATGTCTTGCCGGAAGATGGGGGACCGGATACGGTTAAAAAACGCATGATTTGTTCTCCTTACAGTTCATTCATTGATTCTTCAAAAAGAGCAACGGTATAGCGGATCTGGGCGGCGACGTCATGACTGTAGAGATACTCCCAACCGACCCACTTCCAGGGGTGCTGCTCCGGCAAATTGTTTTCCACCGCCGGGTTGAGGGCCGGAAACAACCCTCTATTGGTCAGGATTTCCCCAACCTCTTTGCTGTAGAGGAAATCGGCAATCGGCTGCAGCTTGTCGCGTTTCTCCGTCTTGGTCAGCATGAAAATCGGGCTGATGATGGCGCCGTCTTCAGGCCAGACAATTTCCAGACTCTTGACCATGGCTGCCATGCGGGTAAAGAAATAGGGCATGATAGTTACCAGCGGTTTTTCATCCGCCACCCGCTGGGCATTCTTGACCATCTCGGCAGGATGCATGGATTTCAGCATGCAGCGTCCCAGCTTTTTGATCCCTTCATCGCCGAAATCCTTATGGATTGACAGCAGGATGGCATTGAACAGATCGAAATCCCCCACCGGCAGGGCAACATTCTGCTCATACTCCGGTTTCAGCAGGTCTGCCCATGTACGCGGCACCGGCAGATCGCCCAATTCATCGTGGTTGACCATGAAAACCGCCGGCACCACCGAGATCAAGCCATAATGTCCCTTGGGATCTTTCAGTTCAATGCCGTCAAAGCTCCGGTTGGTCGGGCCATCAGTCAGGTCTGCAAACAGCCCCTGATCCTTGAACCGGCCGATGGTATGTGGATCAAAAAAAGTCTCGAACCCGGCCGAGACAAAGACATCCGGCAATTGATCAGCCTCAGTGATCCCCTGGATATGCTCACTCATCCAGTCCGCCCCCACCGAGGCGGCCTCAAGCTTGTAGCTGACCGTAACGCTGGTCTCTGTGGTGTACTGTTCGATAAAGCTGTTGAACCCTTCCAGTAGCGGCAGTCGCACCGGACAGGGGAGCAGGCCGGAGATAGTGATCTCGCTCTCTTCCTTCAGAGTCTGCTTCATGGTGACATCAACCTGCTGATGCTGTTCGTCCACTCTCTGCCGCAGCAACTCCATAAAGTTGTCAAGATTGTAGTTCTTGGTCCGGGCAGCGCGCTCAAGCTTGAGAAAACCGCCGACACCGGCCAGCACCTTGGGGTCTTTCAGATTGTCAAACCCGTTGGCAACCAGCACTTCCAGCGTCTCGGGATGCAGCGCCAACAGCTCCTTAACCGTCATATCTTTATGTATCTGCTGAATGTTCATAGTGTTCTCCTTTGTCTGTATGCTGTGACAGTAGCCTGTTTATTCTGCCGTGGCTTTGACCGAGGTCAAATAATCTTTAAAACAGCCGGGCGTGCGATTTCAAGGAGCATCAAAAGAGACCGGCCATATTATTTGAACAAACTTGACTTTGGTCAAAAGTTTCTACGGTTTTCTACTGTATATATCAATATGCAGATATGGGTGGCTAATCCAGACATGTAAGGGGGCAATCGAGAGATGGATACAATCAAGCTGTTTTTTATCAGAAAGGGGGTGAAGGGATGAAGTCATTTTTTAGTGGCCAACGTCTGAAAATAGCAGCTGTTGCCGCTATCTCCGCAGGACTGCTTACACTGTTTCTGCTGCTTGGGCCTCCAAAACTGCTGGCAAAATCGGAATCACCGGGATTCTGTGCTTCGTGTCACGTCATGGAGGGTCAGCATACCGCCTTTATGCACTCCGGCGCACATCGGCGCATCGGCTGCAATGACTGTCACCTGCCGAACGACAGCGTTGCACTGCACTACGTCTGGAAGTCCATCGATGGCATGAAGGATGTACTGTTCTTCTACTCCGGGCATGTACCGGATCGAATCAAACTTTCCGAGCATGGCGCCAAGGTGGTAAAAGCCAACTGTATCCGCTGCCACAGTGAACTGGTGTCACAGATGGATACCTCTCGCGACTGCTGGAGCTGTCATCGCCGTATTACCCACACCGGTGCCGGCAGCATCGAAACACTCTAACGACACACTACCAAGGAGAATCTGATATGAAGATAAAACTGTTTGCAGCACTCATGACCGCCATTCTGTGCGGTGCCTTGCTAACCGCCTGCTCGCCACCCAAGGCTGAAATGGTTAAAGGGGTGCAGATCCCGGATGGCACGATAGATCCGGCCGTCTGGGGCAAGGCCTATCCGGAAGAGTATGAAGGGTGGAAGAAAACCGCCGAACCAACTCCGGTCGGCAAGAGCAAGTACAAAAAAGGGAATGACGGCGGCCAAGTGTTTGACAAGTTGTCAGAATATCCCTTTAGCGCCCTGCTGTTCAACGGCTGGGGCTTTGGGATCGAGTACAACGAACCGCGAGGCCATGTCCATATGATGAAGGATCAGGCAGAAGTTGATCCTTCACGGGTCAAGGCAGGCGGCGTCTGCCTGACCTGCAAAACCCCCTATGCTCCGGTCCTGGCTGAAAAAGGCGTAGGTTACTTTGCCGCACCTTATAAAGACGCGGTGAACATGATTCCCAAAGAGAATCAGGAGCTTGGTGTCGCCTGTATCGACTGCCACAACAACAGGGACATGACCCTCAAGATATCCCGCGGTTTCACGCTCGGCAAGGCGCTGAAGAAACTGGGAGTTGACGAGGCCAAGTTGACTAATCAGGACAAGCGTAGCCTGGTCTGTGCCCAGTGCCACGTCACCTATACCATCCCCAAAAGCGCCGACATGAAATCCCAGGATGTCTTCTTCCCGTGGGATGACAGCAAGTGGGGCAAGATTTCCATCGAGAATATCATCAAAAAGATCCGCAGCGACAAATCCTATGGTGAGTGGGTTCAGAGCGTAACCGGCTTCAAGATGGCCTACATCCGCCACCCTGAATTTGAGATGTACTCCAACAACAGCGTCCACTGGATGGCGGGTGTTTCCTGCGTTGACTGCCACATGCCGTACACCAAGGTGGGGAGCAAGAAGGTCTCCGACCACCGCATCATGAGTCCGCTGAAGAACGATTTCAAGGCCTGCCAGCAGTGCCACACCGAAAGCCCGGAATGGCTGAAGGGTCAAGTTATCGCCATTCAGGATCGGGCAGCTTCCCAGTTCATCCGCTCAGGTTATTCCCTGGCCACCGTGGCCAAACTGTTCGAGTTAACCCACAAGGAGCAGGCAGCAGGCAAGCAGATTGACAAGGAACTGTACGATCTGGCCAAGGATCACTACGAAGAAGGCTTCTACCGCAATCTCTTTTTCGGCGCTGAAAACTCCATCGGTTTCCACAACCCGACCGAGGCGATGCGTATCCTTGGTGATGCCACCATGCACGCCGGCAAGGCAGAAGGGTTGCTGCGTCAGGCACTGACCAAGGCTGGCGTAAACGTGCCGGTCAAGGTTGATCTTGAACTGTCAAAGTATACAAATAATCGCGGGGTGAAGAAGCTGATGTTCAAGCCGGAGCAGGAACTGAAGGATCCGTTCTAGGCAGATTCGGGACAGAGAAACAGTGACACACAACGTGGTGACGGCATCGAGCTGTCACCACGTTGTTTTCATTTGGCCTGCTGATTATCCCATTGTTCCTGCCGGACACTGTAATTATTGCCGTTCAGCCGTTATTTCGACAACACACCTTTCAATGGCAGCGAACAGCGTCGGCAACACGATCGGTTTCAACATGTATTCACAGAATCCAATTTCACTGAATTTCTCAAAATAGGCTTTGTCACTGTAGGCAGTCATCACGATAAACCTGGCATCGGCCTGTATCAACTTGATCTCGGCCGCCATTTCTATGCCGTCCATCTCCGGCATATTGATATCGGTAATGACAATCTCCGGCGTATGAACTTTGTAGAGATACAGCCCGACTCTTCCATTTTCAGCGAGGTAAATGGCTGCATCGCGGAATTTTTTCTGAATGACCTTGCCAAGCATATCGCAGATCACCCTGTCATCTTCTACAATCAATAGAGAAGGATCGGTTCTCATGTTATCGGCTCCGGTAAATCACCTGCAGATTGAAACTTCACCCGTTAAAAAGAGTGAAGCAGAAGCCCGCTCCCTTGCCCGGTTCCACTTCGGCGATCCGGGACGTATCGCGAATCACCTTTTTTGTATGAATATCAAATAAATAATTTTACTACACCGGGGGATGGATGCAACTGCGGTACTGAAATAAAAGTTGATGCCGACATCCCCTTTGTTTCTAATGCTTCATCCCGCTATACATCAACGTTCCCTTCCGCAGCTCCCGTTTTTTCATCAGCACAAAGATTACCGGCGTCATGATCAGCACATGCACCGCCGAGGAGATCATCCCGCCGATCATCGGTGCGGCGATCGGCTTCATCACGTCGGCACCGGTGCCGGAACTCCACATAATCGGAAGCAGTCCCAGCAGGGCCACCGCCACTGTCATCAGTTTGGGGCGCAGGCGGAGCACCGCCCCCTCGAAAGTGGCGTCGTAGATATCCTGTTCGGTGCAGGTGCCCCCCATCAATTTTTTGTCCAACGCCTCGTGCAGGTAGATCACCATCACCACCCCGGTCTCCACGGCAATGCCGTAGAGGGCGATGAAGCCGACCCAGACAGCCACCGAGAGATTGTAGCCCAGTGCATATACCAGGTAGACCCCGCCAACAAGTGCAAATGGCACCGAAAGCATGACCATGCTCGCCTCCAGCGCCGAATGAAAGGTGAAGTAGAGCAGGATAAATATGATCACGATTCCCAGCGGTACCAGCAGTTGCAGACGCGCTTTGGCGCGGATCTGGTTCTCCCACTGCCCGGACCAGGCCACGTAATAACCGGGAGGGAGCTTGAGCTCTTTTTCGAGGGTCTGTTTGGCTTCGGTCACAAAGCCCCCCATGTCGCGCCCCCGCACGTTGAGGAAGACGAGCGAGCGCAACAACCCTCCCTCGCTGTTGATCTCGGGCGCACCGGTGGAGATTTTGAGTTTGGTTACCAGGGATAGCGGCACTTGGGCCCCTTCTATCCCTGCCACCAGGATACGGCGGATGGCCGGGATATTGTCGCGATAATCTCGCTGATAGCGGATCCGGATCGGAAAACGGTTGCGCCCCTCGACGGTAGTGGAGAGGGCTTCACCGCCGAGGGAGGTCCCGATGACATCCTGAATATCCCCAACGCTCACACCATAGCGGGCGGCCGCCTCGCGGTCTATGTCTATATCGATGTAGTTACCGCCGACCACCCGTTCAGCCACCACATCGACGGCACCTTTGATCGGCTTCAATATGGTCTCGGCCTGAAGCGCCAGATCCTTGAGCACATTAAGGTCATTACCGAAGATTTTGACCCCAAGGTCGGTGCGCACCCCGGTGGAGAGCATATTAATCCGGTTGATGATCGGCTGGGTCCAGCCGTTGCGAACGCCGATCTGCTGCAGCTTGGAATCCAACTCGGCCACGATGTCGGCCTTTTTAAGTCCCGGACGCCATGTGTCTTTTGGCTTGAGAATGATAATACTCTCAAACATCGAGACCGGCGCCGGGTCGGTGGAGGTTTCGGCGCGGCCTACCTTGCCGAGAACATGCTCCACCTCGGGAACGCTCATGATGATTGTGTCCTGCACCTGTATCAGCCGCTTGGCTTCGGTGATGGATACGTTGGGGAGCGTGACCGGCATGTAGAGCAGCGACCCCTCATCCAGAGGCGGCATGAACTCGGAGCCAAGACTCATGAACATCGGCACGGCAACGGCCAGCGCCACGAGGTTCAGTGCTATAGTCGTCTTTTTCCAGACCAGCACCCAGCAGATAACCGGAGAATACAGTCTGATGAAAAAGGTCGAAACCGGATTGGAACTCTCCGGCGGCATCTTGCCCCGCATGAAGTAGTACATCAGCACCGGCACCAGCGTGATGGCGATCAGGGCGGAACCCATCATCGAGAAAGTCTTGGTGAAGGCCAGCGGGTGGAACAGCTTCCCCTCCTGCCCCTCCAGCATGAAGACCGGCACAAAGGAAAGCACGATGATAGCCAGCGAGAAGAATATCGCCCGACCGACCTGCTTGGCCGAAGTGATAACAACCTCCAACCGCCGCGCGGCTCGCTCCCCGGGCGGCATCTCGGAGAGGTGGCGATAGCAGTTCTCCACCATGATTACGCCGGCGTCCACAAGGACACCGATGGCTATGGCGATACCGCCCAGCGACATGATGTTGGAGGTGACCCCCATCAGCTTCATGGTAATGAAGGCTATCAGCACCGAGATCGGCAGGGTCAGCACGATAACCAGCGCACTCTGGAAGTGGAGCAGGAAGAGCAGGACCACCAGTGAGACGACGACAGATTCCTCCAGCAGGTTTCTTTTCAGCGTATCCACCGCCCGCATGATCAGGTCGGAGCGGTCATAGGAAACTTTGACCTTCACGCCGGGCAGCAGCCCTTTCTCCAACTCCTTGATCTTCACCTTGACCCGGTCGATGACATCCTTGGCATTTTCGCCGTAGCGCATAACCACAATGCCGCCTACCACTTCACCTTCACCGTTTTTGTCCAGGAGGCCTCGCCGGATGGATCCTCCCATCTGAACATCACCCAGATTCTTGAGGTACACGGGTGTGCCACGCATATCGGCTCCGACCACGATATTCTCCAGGTCGGCCTTGGACTTTACATAGCCCTGCCCCCGGATCAGGTACTCGGCATCGGCCTGCTCGATCAGCCTCCCCCCCACATCCTTGTTGGAGGCCTTGACCGCCTCCATGACCTTGCCGACCTTGATACCGTATGCGAACAGCTTGTTCGGATCCAGATCGATCTGGTACTCGCGTACAAAACCACCGATGGATGCTACTTCAGCGACCCCCTGGACCGTATTGAGCTGGTAGCGCACGAACCAGTCCTGCAGTGTGCGCAGCTGTTCCAGATCGTACCCCTTCCCTTCGATGGTGTACCAGAAAACGTGCCCTACACCGGTGCCGTCCGGGCCCAAGGTCGGTATAACGCCGGGCGGAAGAAGCGAGGCGGCATAGTTCAGCCGTTCCAGAACGCGAGTCCTGGCCCAGTAGATGTCGGCCTTGTCTTCAAATATGACATAGATCATCGAGAAGCCGAAGGCGGAGGAGGCGCGCACAGCCTTGACCATGGGCAGACCTTGAAGGTTGGCCGCCAGCGGGTAGGTCACCTGATCCTCAACCACCTGCGGCGAACGGCCCGGATAGTCGGTAAAGACAATTACCTGATTGTCGGACAGGTCAGGAATCGCGTCCACCGGTGTACGGTAGACCGACCAGAGCCCCCAGGCGATAATCAGACCGAATATCATCAGAATAATCATCCGGTTACGGGCAGAGTATTCAATTATTTTTTCTATCATGGCAGCAATCCTTGGCTTGAGATGGTCAGGTGGCCGTATTACATCTTCATGTCATCCATCTTCAAGGTCCGCTTTTTTGCAGGGGTCTGCTGTGTCGGTGGGGTGCCACCGATCTGGCCGGGCGTGGCCGGTTTCTTGTCATCCATCTTCATACCGGGCATTGCCCCGCCGCCACCTTTGAGCTGTGACTCGGAATCGATCAGGTAACCGCCGGAAACCGCCACCTTGTCTCCAGTGCTGAGCCCGGACAGGATCTGGACCTCTGCGTCCGTCCGCTGTCCGACCTGGACATCACGCGGTTCGAAGACCCCCGGTGAACTCTCGATCCAGACAACCTGTCGCTTGCCGGTATCCATGACCGCAGAAACCGGCACTACAATTACTGAAACGAGCGGCACCTTAATGACGGCGTTAACAAACATGTCAGGTTTCAGTTTCATGCCGGGATTGGGCATCTCCACCCGAACCTTGACAGTCCTGGTCTTGGGATCAAGAAAGGGATAGATAAACGAGACCCGGCCTTTAAACGGCTTACCGGGAAAAGATTGGGACCGTATCTCCACCTGCTGACCGATACGGATGTTTGGGAATTCGTTCTCGTAGACTTCCACCTCTACCCAGACCCTGGAAAGGTCGGCAATGTTGAACAGGACATCGCCGGTATTGACGTACTGTCCCTGCTGAACCATCTTTTCGATGACGATGCCGGAGAGCGGCGTATAGATCTGCAGCCGGATGTTCGGCTTGCCGGCCTTTTTCAGTGCGGCGATCTGGCTCTCTTTCACCCCGAACAGCGTCAGGCGCTGTTCGGCCGACGCCACCAACCCCTCGCCATTATGTGATATGGAGGCTATGGGAGAATCTTTCAACCGGTCACGGCTTTTGACCGCCAGCAAATATTCCTGCTGGGTAGCCAAAAGGTCGGGCGAGTAGATCTCAGCCACAGGCTTGTTCTTTGATACGAATGAACCGACAGTGTCCACATACAGGCGGTCGATGCGGCCGGCAACCCAGGCCGTGACCCTGGCCTGGCGCGACTGGTCGAACTGCACAATTCCTACGGCGTTGATCTCCTTGTTCATGGTGGTCTGTTTTGCTTCCACGGTAGCGACATTGGCCATAACCCGCTGGGTTGGAGAAATTGAAACCTGGCCGACCATGTCGGCCTGTTGTTTCTGCTCCGTTGTCTGTTTACCGTCACCTGTTGAGGAATCAATCTTCTTGATCAGCTCCATGCCGCAGATCGGACAGAGTCCCGGCCTGTCCTTAATGATGAACGGGTGCATGGAACAGGTATAGAGCTGAACCGCATGCTCCAACCTGGAATGGCCGCCGCCATCATCCCTGAACCACCCATTTTTGTAGAGCAGCCCGACACCGACGAAAGCGGCAATTACCAGAAGAGCCACGGGTATCGCGATTTTTTTGTTCATGGGCATGGTCGCACCTCAAATTTGAATTTAATTTTTACTGCAGAGCCACCCCAACAACAGCTTCGAGCTGAGCACGACTAATCATATACTCTGCCTGTGACTCGTACAGTTGCCGCTCGTAGTTAAACAGGGTCATCCGGCTGTCAAGCAGGCTGAGGAAATCAACCTTGTTTACCCGGTAGCCGATAGTGGCAGATTCAAGTGATTGTTCCGCCTGCGGAATGATGCCGGTCTTGTAGAGAGTCACCAGCTCCCCCCTCCTTTCCAACTTGGCGAGGAGGTCGGATATGCCGGAATCGATGGTGTTTCTGAGATCGTTCATCTCATCAGCCGCCATGCGGACCTCCGAATCCGCTTCGGCCACCATGGCATGTCGCCGTGCCCGTTGCAGCGGCAGGTTGAAGGTAACGCCAAGAGAGTACATATCCAGCCCTTCTCCCCCCATAGCCGGATCACGCTGCATGTACTCCAGGGACACGTTGAAATCAGGATAGAAATCCTTCCCGGCCAGCCTGTGCGCGGCCTCCCCCTTTTCGATCAGAGCCCGCAGACTCTTAACCAGGGGGCGGTTTTCAAAAGCAGTTACCCTCAGATCCTTGGCCGGAGTAGAGAGCGGAGTGATCTCGAAGTCGGGAATCCTGCCCACCGCTGCATCTGGTGAACGAAAGAGCAGGGCATTGAGGGCCGCCTCAAGGCTTTTCCGTTCCTGCTCCAGGGATATTTTCATATCCAGAAGCTTTGAGCGTTCTACCTGGGATTTGAAGACGTCCTGCTGCACGCCCAGGCCGACGGAGTACCTGGTCTCGGCAAGAGTGATGAAGTCATCGAGAATACTGATGTTTTTGGCAATAATCTCCAACGACTTATCGGTAAAATAGATCCGGTAATAGGTCTCCTTTACCATCCTGACAAGTTCGAGTTTCCGTTCCTCCACCTGCCAGCGGTATGACTCGGCATCCTTTACGGCAATATCTTCCTTAAGCCCCCGTTTGCCCCAGAACGGAAGTTGCTGGGAAATTCCGATCACCTTTGTCGTCATGGACTCTTTATGAAAGTTGAGCGGATCCGTCACGACCCCGTTCTGAATTTTAAGCATCAGCATCGGGTCGTCCAGGGACCCGGCTTGGACAATGCGGTTTTTGAACATCTGCCAGCGGGAGTGTGATGATTTGATTTCCGGATTATTGGCAAGGGCAGTAGATATCATAGCCGGAAGGAACTCAGTCTGCCTGAGTTCCTCGGCAAGGGCGCAGTTGGCGGATAAGACAAATGCGGCAAGTATGACGAATGAGGTTTTCATGATCCTGTTATTCATTTTTATTTTACCGTGTACCAGAATTTAGCCTGGCGGATCTTGCCATCCTTCAGCTGAAACCTGCACATGACACCGTATGTGCCGTTTTTGGAAAGCCCGAAATCTGCCCCGAAATGCCCCTGCATCCCCATCAACTCCTTAACCTGCTCGCTTTTATCAGGATTCTGTACCTTAATAGCAGCTGCTCCTTCAGTCAGCGCCTTGCCGTTTTTAAGGTCTTTAAAAGACACCGAAATATGGTGGGTTTCCTTCACACCCTTCGGCATTTCCATGCCCATCGCCTTCATGGCATCGGCCATTGCCTGGATGTTGAAGGTCGCCTTGACACCATCAACAACTTCTTCATGGGCGGCGGTAGTTTTATGCTCCATCGCATGACCGCTGTGTTCCATGGCTGAAACAACAAGTGGGGCCGAAATGGCGAGGATGGCTGCTGTCACTGCAAACAGTTTTTTCATCGGTACGTATCTCCTTTGGTTGTAAAATATTGGCTAACCTATAAAAGCAAATATAGTGCCAGCTTGCAACCATCTGATTTAACACGATTCTTATATATGTCAGAGGGCTATCTGTAGACTATTCCACAATCGTTGGAGGATATTCTTCAGGAGATTGGACCTGTTAATTAAAGGATGATGCATTTCCGCCAGACCATGAATGAGAAGTAAACTGCTGTATTTGATACGCCCGGGTTTTTGCCGACCGTTTTTTTGCTTGTTTTTTTCCCCCGACTCATATATTGTTGACACAAATAGTAGGTAATATAGATACACGAAAATACTAAACCATCCGTGAGGATGGGGCGGAAAGCCTACAGGGTCTCAACGAGACAGCCGGGTCGCCGAAATATCGCCAAGACGATACTAAGCCCCGGCTTTTTTGTGTCTAAAATACGGTCCGGGTAGCCAGCAGGAGAAAGGAGAATAGATGAAAGAGACGACCATGAAGAGATATTGCCACAAATCCAACAGGATTGTTTTAAAAGGAGATGGAATGAAACATCTGCTGAAAAGATCTTTTGCCGCCTTAACAATTTTTACCCTGATGACATTCGGCCTGATACTTACCGGCTGTGGTGGAGGTTCGGGAGGGGTTTCGTCTGAAGTAGTCAGCGGCACAGCTGCTGTCGGTGCACCTCTGTCCGGACAGGTCACTCTCAAGGATTCATCCACCCCCCCTCAGCAAAGGTCGACGGTCATAGGCGCTGGTGGTTCCTTTGCCATTGATGTCACCGGCATGAAAGCTCCTTATGTGCTGCAGGCAACAGGAAGCTTCGAAGGCACAGAGTATAAGCTGCACTCTTTTGCCGAGGGAGCCGGTACCGCCAACATCAACCCGCTCTCCAATGTCATCGTAGCCAGTGCCGCAGGTGTTGACGAGCCGTCAGATGTATTTGCAAATGCGGATTTAGCTAAAAACAAAACCATTAAGGCAAATTTGGCGACAATATCATCGACTTTGCTGGCCAAACTGCAGCCCCTCCTAAAACAGTACGGTGCGGAGGGTACCAACCCGATCACGTCCCTCTTTATTGTCAATCAATCTGGCCTTGACGCCATGTTCGACAATGTGACAATCACTGTATTAAAAGGAGACCTTTCAATTATTAGTAATGGTGGGCAAAAAGGGATGATTTTCAGCTGTAAAATCAGCGATATTGCCAACGGTACCTTCAACGTCAGCGCATTGCCTCCGACCGCATCCGCTCCTGTAGCCCCGACCGTCCAATCCATCGTTGGAGGCACAGGACAGGTGACTCTCTCCTGGATCTCCGTAAGCGATGCAACCTCTTATAATATTTACTACGCAACAACGTCGGGAGTGACACCCACGAGCGGCACCGTGATTCCCTCGGTTATCAGCCCCTATGTCCAGACAGGTCTTGCTGCCGGCACCGCCTATTTCTATGTGGTAACCGCTGTTAACAGTGCCGGTGAAAGCGCAGCCTCGGCTGAGTTCTCGGCAGGCACCGCTTCAACACAGCCGGTTCCGACTGTTCCGGCCGCACCAGCCAGTGTGGCCGCCACCGGCGGCACCAACCAGGTGGCCATATCCTGGGGTGCTGCCAGCTCAGCCACGTCGTATAATGTGTATTATGCAACTACCAGCGGCGTAACAAAGACCAACGGAACCAAGATTAGCAACGCCACCAGCCCAATGGTCCAGACCGGGCTTGCTGCCGGCACAGCATACTACTACATCGTAACGGCCGTAAACAGCGTCGGTGAAGGTGCAGCTTCCAACCAGGCTGCAGCAACCACACTTGCTGCAGTACCAACCCCGACTGCACCAGCGGCACCGACCGCTGTCACTGCAGTTGGCGGCGCCAATCAGGCGACCATCAACTGGCCTGCAGTGTCGGGAGCAGCCTCGTATAATTTATACTGGTCAGCGACTAACGGCGTAACCAAAACCAGCGGCACGAAAGTCGCCGGTGTCTCTAGCCCCTACGTCATGACCGGACTTTCCGCTGGCACCACTTACTACTTTATCGTTACGTCAGCCAACAATGTCGGTGAAAGTGTCGCTTCAACCCAGACCAGCGTCGCCACGAATACCCCTGTTCAGGTACTTGACGGAGCTGCATTGTATAACGCAAACTGCACGGGATGTCACGGAACGAGCAAGCGTGGCAAGTCGGTTTCTGCAACCCAGGGTGCCATTGCCACCGACAGGGGCGGCATGGGCAGCCTCAGCACTTTGACCATTGCAGAACTGACGGCTATTTCGCTGTACTAATCCATTCCTCAGCCAGATACTCTCAGCGCGCAATACAAAGGGGGCTCCAATTATCGGAGCCCCCTTTGTATTGCGCTTTTTCGCGGCTGTGCCAGCACCTCAATACGTTGCATTTAATGCTTCTCTGTACTACGATACTCGTGTGGCAATTTTTAATTGCCTTGCTGTAGTACAGCAATCCTAATCAAACCTGCAGGGAACTGCTCACATGTTACGTTTCCGGTTATTCAGACTCTCCCTCGTACAAAAACTGATTGTCAGCTTTGCTCTTACAGGTGTTTTCCTGATCACCGCCGTGATCTATGCCACCATTGGATTGGGTACCATGCATCGCATGGTCGACGATATTGCACGCAATGATCTTACCGCAGCTACTGCAACCATTACTTTACGTGATATCATGATGGCCCAACAGCGTGCTGCCGGCAGGTTCCAGATTTTAAAACAGCCGGAATTCAGAGAAATACACCGCCAGCAGTCCGAAGCATTCCGACAGACCCTGATCAAACTTCAGCAGCAGCCGGGTGGAGCAGACATGGGACCGCTTACCAGGGCTTTTGCCTCCTATTCCACTACGGCTGAACGGATGTTCCGTGGCGGTGTAGTGAGCGATATCGATTTGAAACGTGCTGCCGAGCGGGTGGAAAAGGCAATCGAGGTGGTGCGCAGCGAACAGAAGAGGAGCCTCGACAGAAAGCTGGTCGCTGCCGGTGAACGTGAAAAGCATACCGCCACGAGGGCGCTTAGTCTGGCTTTGAGCGGTGTTACCCTCACATTCCTTGTTGCTGCCATCCTGGTCTATTCTTTTTCATCCTCAATCGGCAAGCTTCAGAAGGCCACCCACCGTATCGCAGCCGGTGATTTCGATCATGACCCGCACATTCCCGCCGGAGATGAAATAGGGGCTTTGTCCCAGGATTTCATGCATATGGCTGTCAGACTAAAGGAACTGGAACAACTCAGCCTTGACGCCAGCCCTCTGACACGGCTCCCGGGAAATATTGCTATCGAACGCTCCATAAACCGACGTCTGCGCGAGAAGAGTTCCTTTGCAATGTGTTACCTCGATTTGGACAACTTCAAGTCATATAATGATCGCTACGGGTATATCAAGGCCAGTGAAGTTCTTAAAAAAACGGGAGAAGTGATTCATGAAGTTGTCAAACGCCTGAACGACCCAGACGCCTTTGTCGGGCATATCGGCGGCGACGATTTTGTAGTCATTATCGATGCCAAGCTCGCAAAAGCCGCCTGTCAGGATATCATCGCTGATTTTGACGCAATGGTCCCTTCATATTACTCGGAGGAAGACCGGGCAAGCGGTGCCATTAAAGGTGTTGACCGCTACGGAGTACCACGGATTTTTCCGCTGTTATCGATATCTATTGCCGCACTGACCTGTCAACCCGGCAATTACACCACTGCGGCGGAGATCGCCACTGCGGCGGCCTCGGTTAAGGATCGTGTTAAAAAAGCATCCGGCAGTAACTACATAATTGTGAGGGAGGCGGGGGTCAGCGAAGCGTAAGCGGTTACCTGTCTGTGTGTGAAGGGGGTAAAATCCCATACTTCTCCATCCGGTAGAGAAGGGTATGCCGGGGAATGCGCAGGAATCTTGCCGCTGCGGTCTGGTTCCAGAGGTTGTGTTCAAGAGCATAGGCCACCACCTCCCGCTCCAGCTGTTCCAGTGAATAGCCTTCATCCGGCAGGTTAATAACATTACCTGAGCATGGAGATGTACCAGGGGCCGTCGCACCGTTGCATATCTTGTCCGGCAGATCATTGATGGTTATAGTATCACCACTCATGATCAGAAGGCGCTCAACCAAATTTTCCAGCTCACGGACGTTCCCCGGCCATCGGTAGGAAGTGAGGGCGGCCAAGACACCGCTGCCGAACTTCACCCTGTTGGAACCATATTTTGCGCAAAAATAGTGCAGCAGCAGGGATATATCCCCCTGTCGTTCCCTAAGTGGAGGCAGATGGAGCGGAATAACAGCCAGACGGTAGTAAAGATCCTCACGAAAAGTTGCATCAGCGAGCGCTTTATCTATATCCAGATTGGTTGCGGCTACCACCCGCACATCCAATTTGTACGTTTTTGTCCCCCCGACCGGCTCAACCTCCCTCTCCTGTAATGCCCTGAGCAGTTTGGGCTGCAGTTCCAGCGGCAATTCGCCAACTTCGTCCAGAAAGAGAGTGCCACCATCCGCCAGTTGAAACTTGCCGGTCTTCTCCTTGATCGCGCCGGTAAAAGCACCCTTAACATGACCGAAAAGTTCACTTTCCAGAAGGTCACGAGGGATTGCAGCACAATTGATGGCAACGAAGGGTGCGGCGCACCGTCTGCTATAGCGGTGAATAGAGCGGGCCACCAGCTCCTTGCCGGTACCCGATTCCCCGGTAATCAGAATTGACGCGTCAGTATCAGCCACCTTGCTGACGATCTCGAAAACCCGCTCCATACCTTTTGATGATCCAATAATGGTACGAAAATCAGACTTATCCGCCAATTCAGCTTTCAACCGGCTGTTTTCAGCGGTCAATCCGCTGAGCTGCAGCGCTTTTGCAACAGTCAAGAGCATTTCATCCCGATTAAAGGGTTTAGTGATGTAGTCATAAGCTCCGGCCTTCATGGCCTCTACAGCCACATCCACCGTGCCGAAGGCAGTTATCATAATCACCAGCGTCTCATGTGAGCGTTCCTTGATCCCCTTCAGCACCTGCATACCGTCCACGCCTGGCATCTTCATATCGGTAATAACCACCACCGGGGCCTCTTCGGCGAAAAGTTGCAACCCCTCTTCGCCACTTGCTGCAGACAGCACATGATACCCCACCTCCTGGAGGTTATATTCCAGAACGCGCCGCAGCGATGCGTCATCATCTATAACCAGAATTTTAGGTGTCATTGAGACACCTCAACCTGCAGTACAGGCAGCCTGATCAACACGACAGTTCCCTCCCCCGGCACACTGTCAACCTGCAGCGTACCGCCATGAGCTTCAATAATCTTCCTGGTAATGGAGAGTCCCAAACCGGTCCCCTCCTGCTTGGTGGTGTAGAACGGTTCGAATATTCTGGACAGAGCGGCAGGATCAATTCCTTCGCCGCTGTCACAAAATCTGATCTCACACATATCGGCCGTACCATCCGCATGGCAAACCGAGGTCGATATCGTCAGACTACCACCACCCGGCATAGCCTGGAGGGAATTGATGGCGATATTGAGGAAAGCCTGGCGCAGCTTCTCACCGTTACCATTAACAACAACATCGGCATCCGGCGGTTCGAGCAGAAGATCGATCTTCCGCTCCCTGGCATCGTTGGCCACCAGCAGGGCAACCGTATCCAGCCCTTCCTGAACGTGGCAACGCACCATCTCGGTCGGCAGCGGGCGGGCCATGCGCAGAAAATCCTCCACAACGCGGTTGAGGCGTTCGGTTTCTCTGATCTGAATATCGATAAATTCATACTTCGGGTCACCCGGTCGGTAATCGTCCCTGAGGATTTCGGCCGTACCACGGATCGAACCGAGCGGATTACGGATCTCGTGGGCCAGCACGGCAGCCATCTCACCCAAGGTGGAGAGTTTTTCTGCACTGCGCAAATTTTTCTCAGTGGCAATAAGCTGCTCTGACTGATCCTGCAGTACCTTGTAGGACTGTTCGAGTCCTTCGGCGGTCTTCTGCAATTGGGCGCTGCGCTCCCGCTCTCGTTGCGCCAAAAGGCCGGTCACACCGCCGACAATATTGTATAGTACTATTTCAAGATATTTCTCCAGTTCCAGCGTCACGTCACCGCCCCACTGGAACAGAATATGGGGGGCATAAACAATGCTGACAACAAGGGAACAGAGCAGACCGCCACGGAGTCCAAACCAGATTGCGGCCAGAATGATCGGCAGATAGTAAAGACGCTGGAAAATATCATGGAGATAGTGCAGATACAGTGGTGTCAGGTAATGGAGCAGACTGATTGCAATAATAAAGAGAGCCAGCAGTAGGATCCGTATGTTGATGAACGTTTTCATAATCTCAGGTTACAGCGCCCGGCGGCAACAATACAAGAAAAATGGTTGTGATGCGGACAAGAGAACGGTTCCAGAGTACTTTGGCCATAATATGCACAGCCATCGTCCAAACAACTGCTTGATTTTTATAAGATCACTTGCTATATTTTAGCAGTCACTCGTATAGAGTGCTAAAGTAAAGCGTCAAGAGGTGACTATTCATGGTAGCTCAATTACCTGTTGTAGCCGACAGTCTGCGGCTGTATATGAACGAGATTCGCAAGTTCCCCCTGCTGACTGAGGAAGAGGAGCATCGCTACGCGGTTGCGTTTTTTGAAGATAAACATTTGACGGCAGCCCACAGCTTGATCACATCCAATCTGAGGTTTGTAGTAAAGGTCGCTTATGAGTTTCGGCACTACGGCCTGAAAATGCTCGACATTATCCAGGAGGGTAACATCGGCCTGATGATGGCGGTAAGAAAATTCAATCCTTATAAGGGTGTCCGTCTGATTTCATACGCAGTCTGGTGGATCAAGGCGTACATACAGAACCACATCATATCATCCTGGAGCCTTCTCAAGATCGGGACAACGCAAGCACAACGAAAACTGTTTTTCAAACTACGCCAGGCAAAAACTGCGCTCGCCGGAACTGATAATGACGGAGGAGATGTCATGACTGCCGCAGAGTCATTACACGTCTCGGAGCAGGAGTTTTCAGAGATGGAGCAGCGCATGCAGGGGGACTGTTCGCTTAACGCCGAAATACCGGGCAGCGATGGCGCAACTGCTCTCGAATCTCTTGCTGACAACCGGATCAATCAGGAAGAGCAACTCGCAGATTTCCAGGAGAATCAAAACCTGCAGCAAAAGGTTGCCGCAGCTGTTAGTCTGTTGAATGAAAAAGAGCGCTATATCATCGAGAAGCGGATTACAGCAGATGACCCTATGACTCTGCAGCAAATCGCCAGCCACTTTTCAATATCTCGAGAGCGTGTAAGACAGATAGAAGAAGGAGCTTTGAGGAAAACAAAGCAGGCCCTGCTGCCGCTATTAGCTGCCTGATCCGAACCAGCCTCAAATGAGCTTAATAAAAATATGAGCCCGACGTAAACGAGCTCATATTTTTTATTTTACATTTAGTGCTTGACTTTCACCGCTCTTTTCTTTAAATACACAAGTTCTGTTTCTTTTCTACCCAGAAAAGCTTTAGCCCCGTTAGCTCATACTGGTAGAGCAGCTGACTTGTAATCAGCAGGTGATCCGTTCGATTCGGATACGGGGCTCCATAGAATAAACGAAAACAAGTAGCACAGTTCCGATCATCCCTGGAGGGATTCCCGAGCGGCCAAAGGGAACAGACTGTAAATCTGTCGTCAGCGACTTCGGAGGTTCGAATCCTCCTCCCTCCACCATACAATCATCGGAAAGCGGTTGTTTATGGCTACCCCAGGAGACTAATAGTCGCCAGAACTGGTAAGTTATAACATCACGTTTTCCAAAAGTCTTCGTCTGTTAGCGCGGGAATAGCTCAGTTGGCTAGAGCGTCAGCCTTCCAAGCTGAGGGTCGCGGGTTCGAGTCCCGTTTCCCGCTCCAGTAAAATGTGCCCACATAGCTCAGGAGGTAGAGCACTTCCTTGGTAAGGAAGAGGTCTCCGGTTCGAGTCCGGATGTGGGCTCCACTTACGTATTAATGTCGCAACCAACTAAAGCAGCATAAATAAAAACAACTATTCAGGAGGGCCTTTCTCATGGCGAAGGCAAAATTTCTACGTAATAAAACTCATGTAAACATCGGCACAATTGGTCACGTCG
>JAFLLC010000015.1 GCA_019162745.1 Deltaproteobacteria bacterium
AAAATCGGGAAAAAGACGGCATATTGCTTCAACAGGACAAGCTGGCATCCATCGGCCAGTTGGCAGCGGGGGTTGCTCATGAGATCAATAACCCCATGGGCTTCATCATGAGTAATCTGAGAACACTGAAAAACTATACCGAAACGGAACAGCAGTACCTTAACGCCCTTGAGGAAGCGGTAAAAAACTGCTGTCCCGAGGAACAGCGCAGGCAGCTTGAAGAGTTGCGCCAACGTCTTGATCTGTCCTTTATTCAGGAAGACATACCTCCTCTGATCACTGAATCTCTGGAGGGGGCTGAGCGGGTCAAGCAGATTGTGCACGACCTGAAAGATTTTGCCCGTTCTGACGAAAACAGCCTGAAAGAAACTGATCTGAACCAATGCGTGCAAAGCACGGCAAACATAGTCCGCAACGAGATCAGATATGTTGCCGATCTTGATCTGAACCTGGGAGAGATTCCTTTGATCGTCTGTAATCCCCAACAGATCAATCAGGTAATCGCCAACCTGCTGGTGAACGCCGCTCACGCCATCGATGGGCATGGCCGTATTACCGTCAGCACTTCAAGCGAATGGGATCAAGTGCTTTTAACCGTGGCTGACACGGGGTGTGGTATTCCCGACGAAATACGCAAACGAATTTTTGATCCGTTTTTCACCACCAAAGAGGTTGGCAAGGGGACCGGATTGGGCCTGAGTATCAGCTATGACATTATTAAGAAACATGGTGGTGAAATTACCCTTGAAAGCGAGCCCGGTCTGGGCACGACCTTTATGATCAGGTTACCGATCAGCGGTCCGGAGGAGATAAAAGCATGACAGCAACGGCTCGAATTCTGATCGTCGATGATGAGGCGCATGTCCTCAGTTCACTCAAAAGGCTTTTCAGGCCTTCCGGCTATGAAACGTCCACCTGTGGCTCGGCGAAGGAAGCATTGCAGCTTATTGAAACATCGCCGCCATTTGACCTCGTTATTTCTGACTATCGCATGCCAGAAATGGATGGTGTGGAATTTCTCACAAAAGTCAGATCCTGTTCGCCTGATTCCGTGAGAATGGTACTCTCGGGATTCGCCGATGCCGGGTCTATTATGGCCGCAACCAATGAGGGGCATATCTACAAATTCATCCCGAAACCGTGGGATGACGTCTTTTTGCTGGCCTCCGTATCCGATGCGCTGGACTATCACGCCTCCAAGCGGGAGCAGCAGAACCTGATAATTGCCCTGAAATCAAATCTGGACAAGATGGTAACTCCTTTAAATAGCGAGGAGTGTGGCTATAAACAGACGCTTCAAGCCTACGAATCCCTGCTCGATTTCATGCCGGTCGGGTTGATCGGTGTTGATTCTGCCGGGGTTATCGTCAAGATGAACCAATTTGCGGTCAGCGACCTGAAGCTGGATAGCATGCTGGTCGGTTCAACGTTGGAGGCACTTCCGTTGCCTCTGGCAGAGCTGATCGCTAAAGGTGGAGGTGCAATAGCCTCTTACGACGCTTTTCCTCTTGTGCTCAACGGTCAGGACGTGCTTGTGTTCATCAAGCGCTTTAGTAAAAGCGGTATGGAGGGCTTAATGCTGGTTATCGTCCTTATGCCTCTCCCTGACGGAGGGACGCCATGACAACGATGCATGACGATGTATCCGTGCTGATTGTTGATGATGAGCCCAATGTTCTCAACTCGTTACTGCGACTTTTACGCCGGGACACGTTTTCTGTGTCCAGCGCAGCCTCCGGACAGGAGGCCCTCGAAAAACTTGCCGGCCTCAAAAATGTCGCCTTGATCCTCTCCGATCAGCGCATGCCGGGCATGAACGGCTCCGAATTCCTCCATAAATCACAAGCAGTGTCGCCTGATTCCATTCGCATGCTCCTTACCGGTTTTTCGGATATTCAGGATACCGTGAAAGCCATGAATGAGGGGGGCGCAACCCGCTACATCGCCAAACCGTGGCAGGATGACGAGCTGCTGCAGACGATCCATGACGGTGTTGCCAGATATCGCCTGCAGCAGGAAAACTATCATCAGCAGGAGGTTATCAAAACCCAGAACGAGGAATTACAGAGTTGGAACAGCAACCTGAAGGAACGGGTTCTGGTACAGACGACCCAGATCCGCAAGCAGTTGGAAGAGCTGCAGCAGATGTCACTGCGGCAGGAGGAAAAATACTATGGTGTCATCGCAGCCCTGGCTGCATTGATCGACTTACGCGACACAAGGTCCAGGTTGCACGCAGCCAACACCGCAGCGCTTTCGGTGAGTATCGCCACCAGCATGCGACTCCCCAAAAAAGACGTTGAAACAATCAGGACGGCAGCACTGCTCCACGATATCGGCAAAAACGCCATGTCGGACGTTGCACTGGCCATTGATGAGGATGATCTGGTCGAAGAGGATCGCCGTCATTTCTATGAGCACCCGGTGCTGGGTCAGACCGCTATCGATACGATTGAAGAACTGCGCCCGGCAGGGATACTGATTCGCCACCACCATGAACGCTTTGACGGCAGCGGGTTTCCCGATGGTTTGGCTGGCGATGCCATCCCACCCGGAGCGGCAATTATCGCCCTGGCCGATCGTTGCGACCGGGAGATGAACTTTCATCGTGGCGTCAACGCTGTGGATATGGCACTGGAGGAACTGAGCGCCCAGATCGGCTCCAGCTTTCCCCCGGAGCTGTTTCCCTACCTGTCTCAGGCCGCCCATGATCTTTATGACAGCCGCTGCAAAAACAGCTCCGATGCGTTTACGGAGCTTAATATAGATCCCTCCAAGCTGCTTGTGGGCATGATATTGACCCGGGATCTTTTCAGCGCCTCAGGTCTTTTTCTGCTGGGAAACGGCACTGAGCTGAACTACGACAATATTTGTTCACTACAGCGTATCTTCGCATTAGACCCGCTGCGGGGCGGCATCCACGTAGGTATTGCAACGGCTGACCATCGGCCGATTCACAAAAAAAAGGAACAAACATTATGATAAACACTATTCTGCTTGTCGATGATGAACCGAATGTTCTTTCTTCCCTCTGGCGCTGTCTGCGCAATGAACAACAGTACGAGATCATCACCGCACTGAGCGGCGAAGAGGCTCTGGAAGTAATGCGCAGCAGGAGTATTAATGTTGTCATCTCTGATCAGAGCATGGCACGCATACAGGGTATTGAGTTCCTGATGCTGGCGAAAAAATACTGCCCGAATACGGTGAGGATTTTACTGACGGGGAATACGAATCTGGACTTGGCTGTTGAAGCGGTTAATCAGGGCGAGGTTTATCGTTTTCTGACAAAACCATGGGATGATATTGAGTTGCGGGCAGTTGTTATTTCCGCTCTTGAAAAGAGCAACAGCCAACAGCCAGCCATAAACAGCAACATCGAAATGCGGCAGCAATCTGTTGAGCTTGATCGCTTGGAGCGTGTGCATCCCGGCATCAGTCGGTTGAGCAAGGATGCTGAGGGCAACCTGATTCTCCCCGATATTTCCGATAAAGAGCTGGACGAACTCTCAAATTAGGGAGTGACAGGCATTGCCACCAACAGATAACGATCATGCATATAACTGTCGCGCCATGAAGATTATTATGAAACAAACTCTTGCCGTACTCGCTCTCACCGTGCTTCTTGCCATCTCCCCGGCGTTGACTGTTCCACTATCAACCCTCTGACGATGAATCAGTTGCTGTCCAGCACTTCCCTCACCTTAACTGCCAAGTCAGGCAACAAGAAGGGTTTCTGGATAAAGTACACACCTTCGTTGAGTACGCCGTGATGGGCGATTATATCCGCAGTATATCCAGACATAAAGAGGAGCTTTATGTTCGGGTAGAGAGGTAATATAACGTTGGCCAAATCACGTCCGCTCATCTCCGGCATGACAACATCGGTAATGAGCAGATTTACTTCTTCACCTTGCTCATGAGCCAGCAGGATAGCCTTTTCAGGGGAATCTGCCGTAAGTATAGTGTAGCC
Source organism: Deltaproteobacteria bacterium (assembly GCA_019162745.1). Lineage (GTDB taxonomy): Bacteria > Desulfobacterota > Desulfuromonadia > Geobacterales > Pseudopelobacteraceae > JACRCG01. Next base: position 3,974 of record JAFLLC010000015.1, read on the forward strand.
CTGCTTTCTAAGAATCATTGTTGTTATATCCAGGATAGCCGGTTCATCTTCCACCAACAGAATGGTCTCGTGTCCTCTCGGTAATTCTTCTGACTTTTTATCAGGTTGAACTTGCGAGGCCGAATCTTTATAGCGAGGAATAAAAATTGTGAACGTAGTCCCGAATCCAGGCTCGCTGTATATGTTTATGAAGCCATTGTTCTGTTGGACTATGCCATAGACGGTCGCGAGTCCAAGGCCGGTTCCTACTCCAACTACTTTGGTAGTAAAAAATGGTTCAAAAATGTGGGACAATGTTGCTTTGTCCATGCCGTGACCGTTATCGCTCACAACTATTCGCACATACTCCCCAGCTATGGCCTCGGTGTGAGTGCTGCAGTAGGTCTCATCAACGGTGCTGTTCCCTGTCATAATGGAAATTATACCAACGGTATTTATGGAGTCACGGGCGTTTACACACAGATTAGCCAGTATCTGGTCGATCTGGGAGGGATCCATTCTGACCGGCCATAGTTTGGCATCAGGCAGCCAGCTTAGCCCTATTTCTTCACCGATGAGGCGTTGCAGCATTTTGAGCATTCCCGTCACCGCTTTGTTTAGATCCAGAACTTTTGGTGCGATAGTCTGTTTGCGCGCAAAGGCCAGCAGTTGCCGGGTAAGATCGGCGGATCGTTCGGATGCCTTACAAATTTCCTCAAAGTATTTAGCGAGCGGCGAAGACGGTCCAGACTCCATGAGCCCTAATTGAGAAAAGCCGTTAATGACCGTCAGCATGTTGTTGAAGTCATGGGCCACTCCGCCTGCCAAGCGGCCGATTGATTCCATCTTCTGAGCCTGTTGGTACTGCTGCTCAATCTTGCGATGTTCAGTGATATCAAGAATAATTGAGAACAGACACTTTGCTCCGGAAACAGTTATGGTACCCCCCCAGTATTTACAGAGTCTCCTCTGGCCTGACTTTGTGTGTACAGTTATTTCATGATCGTGTATTTTACCGTTCTGTTCCATTAGCTCTATCAACAGCGCCCGATCAGATTCGGTTATCCATCCAAGTTCGATCGGTGTTTTTCCGATAACCTCATCGCGAATGTATCCTGAAGCATCCAGAAATTGCTGATTGAAATCCATAAATGTACCATCTTCCATGTTATTGATGGTGAGTATGACAGGCGCATTATTGAACGCTACGGTGAATCGTTCGTTACTCTCTCTCAGAGTTTCAGCAACCTGTTTTCGCTCGCAAATATCCCAGACCAGATCGGCGAAACGGGAGGCGAGTTGAACATCCTCATCCGTATATTCAACAGCCTTGTTACCAATACCCAAAATTGCGACAATCTTTTCGGAGCGGAAGATCGGCACGCCGAGTTCCCTGTTCACCGCAGCGTGACCTGGCGGCATTCCTTTGCGATGAGGGAGGGAGGCGTAATCATTGTGAATGACCGGCTGCCGCTGGTGAACGCAGTCCACCCACACTCCTGCTTTTCCAATGTCGTAATGGCTGCCGGCGCCTTCTGCTTTACAAAAATCCCTGCTGGTTCGTGTGGACCAGGCATGCAATGTCAAAGTGCGCTGATCTTCCTGCATAAAATGAAAGAACCCAATCAGACTGCCGGTCAGATCTTCAATCCGGTCAAGCGTTTCGATAAGCAGTTCATCAAGGGAATGCGTCAATGCATATTCGACCAAGTGTCCTCTGGCTGCAGCTAACTGCCCTTCTTTCTTTTGTCTGGTGATGTCGCACCAGACACCGTGGTAAACGCTTTTATCTCCGAGTGCCGAATATTGTGCCTTTACCAGAACATTTCTGATTTCACCCTGCTTTGTACGGTGCAGGGTCTCAAACTCATCGTGCCCGTCCCGGATGATATTATGAATATGGGCTGTGATCGCCTCCTGCGACTTCGCTAATTCAATATCGGTTATTTTCAGGTTGCTGAACTCTTCCCGAGTATAGCCGAGTTGTAGACAAACTTGATTGTTGAAATCGATAAACCCGGTCGTCTCCGGGTCAATTAGCACAACACCATCCGCTCCGAGATCAAATAATGCATGATAGCGGTTTTCGCTCTCGGCAACTGATTGCGCGAGTTCATGTGCCTTGATGCGTTTGGCGTTGAGGATGAAAACGATCAGGCTCAGCAGCAAGCTGATGAAGATTCCGCCGCCCAGCACGGAATAGGAGGCTATGTGGTGCAGCTCCTCGGAGAAAGGTGGCAGGGTTTTGAAGGAGAGCAGCCACTTCCTGCCGTAAGCTTCAAATAGTTTTGTGTGTTCGAATGCCGACTTGAAATTATCCGGCAGAACAAGCTGTTCCGCCGCACTACTGCTGAACATCAGGGCGCCAGGAACTTTACTGTCAGCTGCGTAGAGCTCGAAGGCGATGTCCCGGGGCATCTCCCCCAGAATGTTGTACATGAAATCGCGGATTCTGACAGGGCTGTAGCAAAACCCGTGGAGGGCCTGTCTTCGCAACTCGACGGTATTGATCGGCATTCCCTGACGGTATACCGGCACATACATCAGCATGCCGTTCTGGGAATCTTTGGCAGTTTCCTGTAACAGAGTAACTTTGCCCGTAATTGCGGCCACACCGCTGTCCCGGGCCATTTCCATAGCACTTCGCCGTGCCGGTTCGGAAAACATATCGAAACCAAATGCCCGCTGGTTGCGCCAGTCGAACGGTTCCAGGTAGATGATTGAGGTGTACGAGGGGCGCTCTCCACCGGGGCGGATGGCGTAATCGTGAAAGCCTTCTGCACGTATCGCCCGGATGTTCGACTCTTTTTCAGAGGGGGTAAGCCATTTGGAGAAGCCGACCCCCTGGATGCCGTAGCGAGTTTCGCTCAGGCGCAGAGCTGCCACATAGCGTCGCCATTCGCTGCGGCTTACCGAACTATTTGCGTTGAATAATCCGGCCCCACCCAGGAGAATCTGTTCAATACGGGACATTCTGTTAATGATGTGAACACTGATCTCCGACGTTTTCTCCATGTAGACGACCTGCGCCCGTGTTTTCAGGCTGGCATCGTACACGTACCAGAAGATCAGTGCCGCTGAGAGAGAGAGGGCCAGCACGACCCAGGGGATTGCTGCCATGAGACCACGCCGGGGGGAAGAGAGACTTTGTAAAACTGTTCCATACCGTTTCGTAGCATTGTCAGTCATCACTTTGCTCCACCTATATAAAATTCATATGCATTTTGTTTCTTCTACCCCTTTTAATACGCACGATCAAGCTTACATCTGTATGCATTATACTGAGTTGAATAGACATACACAAATAAAAAGCTGTTAAATAATTACTGGTGCATAATCCGTTCGCCCTGAGCTGTGTGCTTGTCGAACAGTCGAAGGGTTGCTGTACATGGTTCGATAAGCTCACCACGAACGGAGATTTGTTCTACTTATTGTGACAGCGCCTAAGGGACTGAAAAGCAAAAATGCAAAGGCCAGACGGACAACACTGTGTGCTATTGCTTGAAATATGATATTGTTGTCCGGCTTAATAGTTGAAAGTATGAACGAATAGCTGCAAATATACGTTTGTTTTTAGCTTATTCAGGAGCCGTCATGCCAGTCACCCCTTCCGCCAGCGATGCTGGCTCCGGACTCGGGCTAAGCATCAGGGAACGCTTTCTGGAAGTGGTATTTGATGGCTATGTCTCGAAGCCGCTTGCAACCAGTGAGCTTGTTGCCGAGATGAAGCGGGTTTTAGGTCTGTCTGGAGAAATTGCGGAGGATATTCATGAATAAACGCTTTAGTCTTCTAGCCGTGGATGATGACCCAACCAATATGCATATTATGGTATCAGCACTCAAAGACGAGTATGACATCATCCCGGCGCTCAATGGATTTGATGCCATTGAGCAGCTCAAGGTGCAGAGGCCCGACCTTGTTCTTCTGGACGTGCTGATGCCGGATATCAACGGTTTTGATGTCTGTAAAATAATCAAGGCAGATGAAATGCTTGCAGATATCCCGGTAATATTTCTGACCGCTTTAGATACCCATGAGGGTGAATTGCAGGGACTTGAACTTGGTGGTGTTGATTATATTTACAAACCGATCAATTTCACACTGCTCAAGCTGCGGATACGCAACCAGATCGCCTTAAAGGAACAACGCGATCTGGTTGAACGCCAGAAACGAGAGCTCACTCGAATACTGGCGGAGCAGGAGTTGCAAAACAGACTACTGCATGAAACCAAAGAGTCCTTGCGACAGAGCGGTGAAATGTACCGGACTCTCTTCAACGAAATGCTGGATGGTTTTGCGCTGCATGAAATCATCTGCGATACGCAGGGTAGGCCGATAGATTACCGTTTTCTCGCTGTGAACCCGGCCTTCGAGCGGTTGACCGGCCTGAAGGGTGAAAATATCCTGGGCTGCACCGTTTTGGGGGTATTGCCCGACACCGAATCGTACTGGGTCGAGACGTACGGGAAGGTGGCCCTTACCGGCGAACCGGCTTTCTTTGAAAACTATTCCGTCGCACTGAACAGGCATTTCGAGGTGAAGGCGTTTCGTCCCGTGCCGAATCAGTTTGCCTGCGTTTTTGTGGACATTACCGATAAAAAGCGGGCTGAAGAAGTGTTGCTGGAAAGTGAAAAACGGCATCGAGCCATTCTGCGCACGGCTATGGATGGCATCTGGTTGGCGGATACAGAGGGGCGTTTGATAGAGGTCAATGAGACCTATTGCCGCATGAGCGGCTATAGCATGCAGGAACTGCTGGCGATGAGTATTGTCGATTTAGAGGCCAGCGAGACCGTTGACAATACCGTCGCCCGCATCCGGAAAATCATGTTGGAAGGTGAAGCTCGTTTTGAATCCCGGCATCATCGCAAAGATGGAACCGTCTATGACGTCGAAATCAGCGTTCAGTACCGGCCGGCAGATGGTGGGCAGTTTATTGTTTTTCTGAGGGATATTTCCGATCTTAAAAAAGGTGCGGAAGAGAAGGCTGCGCTCGAGCAGCAACTCCAGCAAGCCCAGAGGTTGGAGAGTCTTGGCGTATTGGCCGGTGGCATCGCCCACGATTTTAATAACATTCTGGCAATTATCATGGGCTACTGTTCCCTGATAAAAATGGATTATGATGATGCCGAGACCCATGTCCCTGAGATAGAAAAAGCTGCCGAGCGGGCGGCCGGATTATGTCGCCAGATGTTGGCCTATTCAGGGAAAGCCCAGATAGTCCAGGTTCAGGTCAATCTGTGGCTGCTGGTTGATGAAATGGTTGCCATGTTGAAAGCGGCTCTTCCCCGGAATGCAGTGATCAAACCCTTTTTATCAACCGATATTCCCATCATTAATGGTGATGAAAGCCAACTGAGACAGATTGTGATGAATCTGATTATCAACGCATCGGAAGCGGTCGGAGAAGCGCAGGGGGAGGTTCGCGTATCGCTGGCAAAGACGACTATTACCGCTGGTCATCCTGAACATGATTATTACGGCAAAGAAATCCCTCCCGGCGGGTATGTCTGTCTGGAAGTCACCGATAACGGCTGCGGCATGGATGAGGAAACAAAATGGCGAATATTTGAGCCGTTTTATACCACCAAATTTACCGGGCGAGGTCTCGGGATGTCGGCCGTACTTGGTATCATCACAGCCCATAAAGGAGCATTGCAGCTCTTCAGTCAACCGGGGCAGGGCACTACCTTTAAAGTCTATCTCCCTGTGCAGGGGGGTGAACAGACCGGAGAAGAACGTCACGAGTTATCTGCTGCTTCCGGTCAATGGCAGAGGAGCGGCACAATACTGCTGGTAGAGGATGAAGACCAGGTTCGATTTATTGCAGCAACGATGCTTAAAAAGCTTGGCTGCACTGTATTGGAAGCGGCGAACGGCAGGGAAGCTTTGGAGTTGTACCGGGAAAATGCGGCTGACATTATTTTGGTGATTACCGACATGGGCATGCCAATAATGGATGGTTATGAGTTGTTCCGTGAACTGAAAAATCTGCAGCCTGAACTACCGATAATCATTTCCAGTGGTTTTGGTGACGCTGTTGTTACATCACGTATTCCCCGTGAGAATATTGCGGGTTTAGTCAGCAAACCGTATAATTATGACCTGTTGCGAGAAGTTATGAGAAATGCTGTGGGGGAAACCGCGCGGGTTTCAGTACAATAAGAAATTTAATTCGACCATCAACTGTTATAAGAGTTTGTTCCGCCAGTTATAGGCCTTTTTCTGGCAGGTAATAACCGTGTCAAGCGAGATTCCCAGTTTCCCGAGACATACCGCCGCCTCATCAAGCTCAAGCGACTCCATCATCTCCGCCAGACAGAGCAGGGTTCCCAGATCTCCTCCCCGATTGAGCAGTGCATCCTGAATCTCATCCGACAAATTCAGTTGGGACACAATCTCCTTTAAATCAACATCGTAGATGTCTTTCAGCATCGAGAGGGTGCCGACCATGAAGGCTTCTTCCGGTTGTGCGTAGCGCAGCAGTTGCGGGTTTCGAGGTTTAAGGCGGGCCAACTCCTCCATGAATGCCGCCCGGACCGCAGCCATATCAAGAAGAGCGTTATTCAATTCAGAACCGCCGTCATCAGCAAAAATTGCAAGCTGCACCCAGCGATGGAGGTGTTCCAAGCCGATCTGTGTTATTGCGTGGAGGACCGTGCGGATTTTTTCTCGCGTTGAACAAGATACCGAATTTACCAGCAGCAGGAGTTTGTACGTCAGCGCCGGGCTTTGCTTGAATGTCTGCTCTATGGCATCAATTTCAGCATCAGCCGCTAATTGCTGCATCAGCTTGAAAAAAGTGCTTGCCGAGTTCTCCATGCGGGACTTCTGCATCAATGACGGCCGGGCAAAAAAGTATCCCTGGAAAAGTTCGAACCCCATCTTGCGACAGCGAAGATACACATGCCTGCTGTCTACTTTTTCCGCGAGTAACTGTACCGGATAATGCCTGAATTGTTCAACCTCCCGGTAAAGATCCTCCAGCGGTGTCGCAATAAGATCCATTTTGACAATATCGATCACTCCGGCGTAGAGTTCCTCGTATGCCGGATTATAGCGATGGTCGTCAAGGGCCAGCGCGAACCCGTCAGCCTTAAGTTTACGGCAGCGGGCGATGATCTCCGGGGTGATTGTGATGTCTTCCAGCAGCTCCAGGCCGATCATATCCGCAGGTAACAGTTCCAGCGCCTCACTCAGCAGCATATCGGTATCCACATTTATGAAACCCCGGTAACTGCCGAGTATTTCACGGACGCCGAAATGCGAAAGCACATTGAGGATGATACTGGAGGTAGCATGGGAAGCGTTTATTATAGCCGCCGAGGAGGTGGATTGCGGCGAGCGGAAGAGCAGCTCATAAGCAACAACCTCTTCAAGTCCGTTGAGAATGGGTTGCCTGCCCATGAGATGATTGGATTGATTCAAAACCTACTCCGCAGGACTTAATAGACTGGACGGCAGGAAATGATTCGTCCGGGCTGTTTGAAGGGGCTTGCCAACCTCTCCTCGCCATACAGACACTCCTCTGGCTACAGCGGGGATTATTGTATACAGGAACCAATGTGATTAGCAAGTGCAAACTTGTGTAGAATTCCATCCGGTGCGTGGCAAGGGTTTTCTCAGTACATTGTACACATAACCTGCCGAACCCGGCATTCTCCGCCGATGACAAGATATTCCCCTTCACCTTTCATGATACTGCCGGGAAGCAGGTCATTGTAGAAGAAGATCTTGCAGAGTGGCACTTGCGCCTGCCAGACCGTTGAGCCGAATTCCCACGCGCGCTCCTCGTCCGACGTAAACGAGACGAGGTTGTTCAGTTGGACAATCTGGTTGCGCCGGTCAATCTGTTCGATAACATCATGCTCGCTGGCATCATAGGTACCCCGGTACAGGGGGATTGTGGAGGATTGCGGGAATTTACGGATAAGCTCAAATTGACAATATTCATAGAGGATATCAAGCTGTGATTGGATCGCGTTGGTTCGGGCGCTCCCCTTCATGACCTCCACCGAGTAATCAAAATAGGCCTCACTGTGAATACCGTTGATGCGGGCGCGGTGGAAGCTGGGCACAATCCCCATGCGACTCTCTACCCAGCGCTTAAGGACAGCGCCTTCAACCGAATTGGAATCCATCATCCAGCCGCGCAGATAGCGCAGATAGCTGTTTTTGATGCTTTTACGGGCGGCGTCGGTCTGCTCCTGCCACTGGTGCAGCTGAAACTTCACCGACATATAGTCGTTGAAGATCAGGGCACGCTGTTCCTGGCTCTCTAACGTTGCGAGTTTGTCAAAGAGGAAACGGTTGCCCTCTTTGACTCCCTGAATCTCAAGTTTTTGGGGATTGTCATTAAAGTGGCGCGAGGCGATGACCCAGGGCGGCAGGTTGCAGTTGTTAAAAGAGCCGTTGTGCATGACGGGTCATCACCTCGTTGTGACAACCACCCCCAGCACCTCCTTAATCAAGGAGGGGAGCTTAAAATCCCCCTCCTATGTTAGGAGAAGTTAGGGGTGGTACAGGTTTTTGTTCAGAGAATCTTTGCCAGCTCCACCAAAGTCTGCTTGATCGGGCCGCTGATGACGAATGGTTCGACACCGAGCCTTTCCAGTTCCCCTTTCGGGTGTTCGCCAATCTGTGCGATCACAACCGCCCGGCAACCGGCAAGAGCAGCGCAGATTCCATTGAGCAGGCGCCCGCGCAGCGGATGTTCAGGGTGATAACTGCAATATCGCTCTACCACCCGCTCATCAATCAGCTTTGCACCATCAGCTTCGACATTATAGATCAAAAACCGCTCGGCATGACCGAAGTGCTGGTTAATCTCCTTGCCATCTTTTGATGCGACCGCGATCAGCATGACGGTTACTCCTTTTCAGGCAACAACAGGCTCGAACGCAAAACACTTCTTTGAGCAGGTACGTTCACACGCCTGACAGCCGATGCAGTTGCCCGGGTTTGCAACACGCATATACATCTTGGCAGAATCATCACCGTCCAGCTCTTCAAATGCCAGCACATCATGGGTACAGACCTTGTAGCAGCGGCCGCAGCCGATGCAGAGTTCCTCGTCAATGGATATTACGAACTGCGGAATCCACTCCTGCTTGTCGCGCGTTAATCCGGTAATGTAAGCCATTTTTATGCTCCTTTATTTTGGATTTTGGAGTATCAATTTTGAATTGAATTCAATATCTAAAACTCAAAATTCATACTTGGTTTGTCGCCATTCATGGCTTTGCGCAGCCATGGCGGCGGGTTGCCGCGCAGCACTTCCTGGAAGCGCTCTATGGTCTCTTTCAAACTAACTTCGGTGTTGGTTTTCATCGGATGGATCTTCTGCGCTACCAGCTTGGCCGCCGCCGGTCCGCCGATCTGCATCGTATAAACGATGGCGCAGTCAGACAGCAGTTGCGCCCGTGCGGTAATACGATCTTCCTCGTCACTGCCGTGCTCACCTACAGTGACAGCCTCCAGGAACGATGCCTCCTCCGGACCAACCTCCCAGACATGGAAGCTTGAACACTGACCGAAGTGCTGATCGATAATTTCGCCGGTTGATGTCGTAAATGCGATTTTCATAGCTGCCCTCCTTTCTAAAATAAACAGGCGCCACCATTTTTCTTATTGGTGGCGCCTTTGCCGGTAGAACTGATTATTTTATTGTGTAAGCCAACGGTAGTTTACATAATTTTAGCACATTGTGTGCCAATAGTTAATACACCGGAATCACTGAGCAATATATCGCAGCCGCATTTTAGTAGACCTGCACATCTGCATAAATTTTATGCAGATGTGCAATGATATGCTGCCTTGGAATGAGCGACAGGGTAAGGGTAGCATTCTGATGTCCTGGACATGTCAATAATCCTAGACAAAGCATTTGAAACACAGAGACACGGAGAACACGGAGTAAAATCTGAGAGTTATAGATAAAAAATGGTTTTTATGGTTCACCCAAAAGGTTTTTTTGTTTTAACCCTTAAGCCTTTGATTTCTCCGTGTTCTCCGTGTCTCCGTGTTATTTCACTGACGTATTCAGGCTAATTTCCTGTCCCGCTTGAATTGTCTCTGCATTGCGCTACACTTGAAAGATTCCGTGCGCCATAAAGCCAAAACTTCCGAAAGTGAAATGGCGCGGAGCCTGACGTGCAGGAGGAGATAATGGCCAGGAAAACTTTGACGATTTTCGTGCTGGTGCTTCTTTTCGGCACGCTCCTCGGCTGCCGCCCGGAGCCTGAAGTAAAGGGCCCCAAATTGGGAACAAAACCTCCATCTGCAGGTCTGCCGGTATATCACCTCGCGGTCCACCCACTGCATAATCCCGCCAAACTCATACAGGCGTATCAGCCGCTCATCGACTACCTGAATATCCGGCTGAGTGGAGCGCGTCTGACTCTTGAGGCATCACGCGACTACGCTACTTTCGAGAAGAAGTATCAAGCTCGCACACCGGAGTTTCTCCTCCCCAATCCCTGGCAGACCCTTCAGGCAGAGAAGGTCGACTATCGCGTCATCGCCATGGCCGGGGAACCGCGCGATTTCAAGGGGATATTCGTAGTGCGCCGGGACAGTACCGTGAAGAGTCCCGCCGATCTGAAGGGGAAACCGGTCAGTTACCCCTCCCCCACGGCCCTGGCTGCCTGCATCATGCCACAGTACTTCCTCCACAGCCACGGCATCGACGTCAATAAAGACATCTCGAACCGTTACGTCGGCTCCCAGGAATCCTCCATCATGAATGCCTATCTGGGGAAGAGCGCGGCCGGCGTAACCTGGCCGCCCCCATGGCGGGCATTTCAGAAGGAGCATCCACGAGAAGCGGCAGAGCTGAAGGTCATCTGGGAAACAGAGCCGCTCGTCAATAATTCCGTCATGGTGCGGAACGACGTGCCGGCGCAGGTGGCGGCACAGGTCCGGGCGCTCCTGATCGGGCTTGCCGGAACGGCAGAAGGGAGATTCATCCTCATCGGGATGGAAACGGCCCGGTTCCTCCCCGCTTCGGACAAGGAGTATGAAGTGGTGCGCAGGTATATCTCACGCTTTGAGAGAGATGTTCGGCCGGTGGAGATGCGATGATGAACAGACTGTACCGTTTTCTGGTCGGCACGCTTCGCGGGCGGCTCATTGTCGGTGTTGCCATGGTGCATGCCGTGATGATGGCCCTTTTTATCGGCGACCTGACGCTGCGTCAGCGCGCCATGCTGTTGGAGCGCCAAGTCGATGAGGCGGTCGCGCTTTCCCAGGGCCTCGCCACCTCCGCTGCGGGATGGATCGCCGCGAACGACATTGCCGGGCTGCAGGAGCTTGTCGAGGTCCAGCGCCGCTATCCGGAGCTCCTCTTTGCCATTCTTGCCGACAAAGAGGGGCGTGTGCTGGCCGACACCGGCAACTCCCGGCAAGGGTTGTACCTGCTCGACCTCCCCCATGAAGCGCGTCAGGCGGTGATCTCCAACGTTCCGGCACTGGTGGATATCGCAACCCCCGCCATGATCGGAGAACGGCATATCGGCTGGGTCCGCATCGGCATAGGACAGAAGATGGCCGGCAAAAAGCTTGATGATATCACGAGAAGCGGCGTCGCCTACGCCCTGGGGGCGATTCTTATCGGCTCGCTCATCGCCTGGATTATGGGGCAGCTGATCACGAGACGGCTCTACGCCATTCAGGATACCATTGGCAAGGTCCGCTCCGGCAACCACATGGCCCGCTCTTCGCTTACGGGTGAAGACGAGGCGTGCGTCCTGGCGGGTGAGTTCAATTCGATGCTTGACGCTCTGGCAGAGCGGGACAGGGAACTGCGCGCCAGCGAGGAGCGCTACCGGTCGCTCATCCGAAAAGTTCAGACAGCGATCATTCTCCATGATGGGGAGGGGCGCATCCTTAACAGCAACCCCTTGGCGCAAAAGCTGCTCGGGCTTTCCGAGGAGCAGCTCTGCGGTAAAGCCATGGTTGATCCGGAATGGCATTTTCTGGGGGAGGACGGTGCTGTTTTGCCGATCGCCAAATATCCGGCAAGCCTGGTGCTCTCCACCAGGCAGCCTCTCAGGGACTATGTTATTGGAGTCAGACGACCTGATAAGGCCGATGTTGCCTGGATGCTGGTAAATGGCGAACCGGACTACGACGACGCCGGAGAAATAACGCTGATTATCGTTTCCTTTGTTGATATTACCGCACGCAAATACGCTGAGGAGGCCATTCAGTTTCAGGCGACCGAACTTGAAAAACGGGTGAAACAGAGGACAACCGAACTGGAGGAGATGAACATCGAATTGCAAAGGTTGAACCGGTTATTTGTTGGCAGGGAGTTGAGAATGGTGGAACTGAAGAAAAAGATCAGGCAGCTGGAGCACGTGAATGGCTCAAACCATCACATTATTGATGACAGCGGAGCAACGGAGAGCGAGGAAAAACGGTGAATGTTTTGATCGTAGATGACAATGCCAATGATCGGAAAATCCTTCGCTATACCCTGGAACACCACGGTTGCGAAGTGACCGAGGCAAAGGATGGCCAGGAGGGGTTTGAGCTGGCAAAAAGGCTCCAGCTGGATCTGATCGTATCCGATGCCCTCATGCCGAGGATGGACGGTTTCGAGTTTCTGCGCATGGTCAAGATGGATGACAAACTGCGCTCCATCCCCTTTGTCTTCCATTCCGCCGTGTATACCGGCCTGAAAGATAAAGAGCTGGCCCTCTCCCTTGGTGCAGAGGCCTTTATCGGCAAGCCGATGGAACCGGAAGGTCTCTGGGAGGAGCTTGCCTCTATTCTGCAAAAATGTGCGGCAGAGATAAAAATCCCCGCCGTTGCGAAATCGATGGAAGGAGAAGAGGAGTATCTCAGGAAATACGGCAGCGTCGTTGCGGCAAAGGTTGGAGAAAAGGTCAGGGAGCTCGAACAAAACATTGTCGAGCGCAAACTGACCGAGGAGGCGCTGCGCGAAAGCGAGCTGCAGCGCTATCGGCTCCAGGCAGAAATCGCCTGCGCGGCAGAGATGCAGGCAAGGCTTCTCCCGGGCAGTTATCCCGACCTGCCCGATTTCGAATTCGCCGCACGCTGCCTCCCGGCCCGTCAGGTTGGCGGTGATTTCTACGACTGGATCGTGGTGGCCTCCGACATCATCGCCATTACTCTCGGCGACGTCATGGGTAAGGGAATGAGCGCCGCCATGCTCATGACAACGGCAATGGCCGCTATTCATGCCGCAACATTGCAGAATGGGCCTGCTGCAGCCGTGCAGCTGGCCGAACTCGCCATCAGGTCGAACCTGGAACGTTTCGAAAGCTTTGTGACGCTGTTCCACGCCCATCTGAACGTCCGGGCCCGAACTATGACCTATGTGGACTGCGGTCACGGGTACGTGTTTCTGCGCCGCTCCGACGGAACCGTCGAAGAGCTGAGCCCGCGAGGGCTTCCCTTGGGGGTCATGGCCAAAGAACAGTACCAGGAAGGAATGCTCACCTTTGAACCGGGCGATACGCTCGTTCTGTACAGTGACGGGCTGATCGATGCCTCTCCCGAACTGGCACTCAACAATCAGATTCTGGCCGGCCACCTTGGTGAAGCAGCAACCGCGCGGGAAATGCTGGCTATCCTCCTGGCGCTGCCGATGCTCAAAGGCCCTCCCCCTGATGACCTGACGGTGCTCGTCATCAGGGCGATGAACACGCCGCCTGGATAGGAGGTCCATTATGAAACCGCATGCAAGCTACAATGCCGCAGCGTTTCCCGTAATCGCTATGGAGATCCTGAACAATGTGCTCAGCCGTGCGGACAACCCCGGTGATCTGGGAACATATCTGACAGGAGAGGTCCGGGACCTCACCGACGCACGCTGCGTGCTGCTCATTCAATGCCTCTGCACCGCGACCGTAGCAGCACACCGCGTTGTCAGCGTGAATCCGCCGCAAAGACGTGAATGGGCCGAGTCGCTGGCGGGAAATCTTTTGTATGAAGCCGTCCACCTGGTGCCAGCACCGCAACAGTGGCGCGGGAAAGGACCTTCAGAGATTGAGGGACTTCTGCGGGATGAGGGGTTTGAGTTATCGATGGCATTTCCGCTTAATGTCGGCGAATTCCGCGTGGGAGCCATGTTCGTGCTCGGCTTATCCGGCGAGGAGCCCGTTACCTCCGCGTTCAGCTTGCTGAACAACCTGTCTGCGATCATGGCACTGGTACTGCGCAATGCGATTCTTTACGAGAAGCAGGAACAGCTTATTGAGGAGCGCACCGCAGAGCTGTGGGAGAACAATGAAAAACTGTCGATGGAACTAACCGAACGCAAGCGGGCGGAGGAGGAGATAGGAGCGCGCAAGCAGGTCGAGGAGGAGTTGCGGCAGTCTCAGGATGAACTGGAAAAACGGGTCGTTGAACGGACAACCGAGTTGAAGTCTCAGCGAGTTAACCAGGAAGAGATGATCCGGCAGCGCACGGCGGAGTTGCAGGAAAGAAGCCGGGAGCTTCAGGACAACCAGCAGGCCCTGATGAACATCGTTGACGATCTCAGTCAGAAGACCGACGAGTTGGAAAAGGCAAACGCCAAACTTCAGGATCTGGACCGGCTGAAGTCCATGTTCATTGCATCGATGAGCCACGAGTTGCGGACACCGCTTAATTCGATCATCGGTTTCTCCAGCATCATCCACGACGAATGGCTCGGCCCGGTCAACCCGGAGCAAAAGGAAAATCTCGACACCATCAAGCGCTCGGGAAAACACCTGCTCAGCCTGATCAACGACGTGATCGATGTTTCCAAGATCGAGGCGGGGAGGATCGAGACCCGCTTGGAGGAGTTTGACCTGTACGACCTGCTGACGGAAGCGGTTCAGTACGTGGAGAAGGATTTGAGCGACAAGGGGCTGGAGCTGCATCTGGATATACATCACCACACGATTTACACCGATAAGCGCCGTCTTTTGCAGTGCGTTATCAATCTGCTGAGTAACGCCGTGAAGTTTACCGAACGGGGCAAGATCACGCTGTTATCGACGGTTGCCGACATCGAGCAGGGCAGTGGGGGGCAGCGTCCGTCACTGTCGGCATCAGAGCAGATCGATATTTCTGTTGCAGACAGCGGCATCGGCATCGCCACGGAGGATATTCCCCGTCTCTTCCAGCCGTTCGAGCGGCTGGAATCATCACTGAAGAGCACGGCACCCGGAACAGGACTCGGCCTTTATCTGACCAGGAAGCTGGTTGTGGAAGTTCTGCGCGGTGATATAATTTGTAAAAGCGATGCAGGCATTGGCAGCACCTTCACCTTGAGGATTCCGGAGCGAATTTATGAAAAGTGTATTGGTAGTTGAGGATAACAGCGATAACCTGCGGCTCATCACCTACGCCCTGCGGCGCTGCGGCTACGAGGTTATTGCCGCCGAGACCGGTATAAAGGGGGTGGAAATGGCCATCGCCGAGCGTCCCTCCTTCATCATCATGGACATTAACCTGCCCGACATCGATGGTCTTGAAGCCACCCGGCGTATTCGGCAGAGCAGCGCTAATGGAGATATCCCGATCATAGCCATAACCTCCAACGCGATGGCCGGAGACATGGGCAGGGTTCTGGAAGCCGGATGCACCGGTTATTTTGAAAAACCGATCGACCCATTGACCATCATGGACAAGATTCATGCCCTGCTCGGGTGGAGTACGGTCACGGTTGAGCCATGAACGTCCTGATCGTTGAAGACAGCCCCAGCGCCAGAAAACTGCTGCGTATCACCCTGGAGCATTACGGCTGTACGGTGATCGAGGCGCGTGACGGGGTGGAAGGGCTCGAGCTGGCCGCACGCAATCTGCCGGACGTCATCATCTCGGACGCGCTTATGCCACGCATGGACGGCTTCCAACTGCTGAGAGGGCTAAAGAGCAATCCACGACTCAAGTCGATTCCCTTCATTTTCCACTCATCCACCTACACCGGCGAAAAGGAAGCAGAGCTGGCTCTCTCACTCGGGGCGGAGGCTTTCATCGCCAAGCCGACAGAGCCGGCAAAGCTTTGGGAGATGACCTGCACGATCATGAGTGAATGGGAAGCGCGCAAAAAAGCACCGGCCCATCCTCCGGTTGACGAGAGTGACGAGCAGTACCTGCGCGAATACAGCCGTGTTGTCGCGGCCAAGCTGGAAGAAAAAGTGGCTGAACTGGAAGATGCGCTGAGACTGCGCAAGCAGGCCGAAGATCAGCTTCTCACTCTTAATGCCGAACTGGAGCAGCAGATCGCCCTGGAGGTGGAGAAAAATCGGGAGAAAGACCGCATCATGGCGCATCAGGCACGCTTGGCGGCCATGGGCGAGATGCTCCGTAATATCGCCCATCAGTGGCGACAGCCACTTAACAACATCTCGCTTATCATACAGAATCTCCAAATCGAGTTTGAAGATGGCGTTCTCACGCAGCACCTCTGCCATGAATATGTACAGGATTGCCTGAAGTTTCTGACATACATGTCCCGCACGATTGACAACTTTAGTGCGTTTTATCAGCCTGATGGCGGGCGGCAGCAGCTCGATATGTATGACACCGTTACCGAAGCTGTTTCTCTGGTAAAGGAAGATCTGGAATCCTGCGGCATTACCGTCAGGCTGACCAATAAGTGCGATTCGACCGTAACCGGGTATAAGAAAGAGTTCTCTCAGGCACTTTTGAATATCATCCAGAACGCCAAAGAAGCGATTGTGCTGCGCTGTCCCACTGCTCCTTTTATTGAGATTGTCTGTTCACAAAAAGGGGAATCGGCACAGGTTAGCGTCCGTGACAATGGCGGGGGAATCTCCCAGGAATTCATGGACAAGATTTTCGACCCGTATTTTACCACCAAGTTTATGTCCCAGGGAACGGGAGTCGGGCTTTATATGTCCAAGATGATCATCGAGAGACATATGAATGGGACAATCTCTATTACCAATAATGCCGCCGGTGCGGAAGTAACCATTGAACTTCCGCTGGAACAGCAGAGAGCTGCCGACGGCCAATAAATATGGTTCGTCAGTTATGCGCCAGTTTCTGCGCATCCTTGGCATTGGCCTGGAACAGCCCTGCGGCCTCAAACACCAGATTAAGGGTGCCGCGATAGCCAACCCACATCTTCTGCTGGGCCCCCAAACGATCAAAAACCGGCAGGCCGGCGCGCAGATGGGCGCAGGTCTGCAGTTTTGCCGCAGCCTGGCGACCATTTGAATTTGCCACGATCAGGTCGGCACCAACTGCGGCGCTCTCCAGATCCTCCAGATCCCCGACAAAAACATTGGCGCACGGCAGGCTGTCCAAGCCTCTGGTCCTGGTGGCGGAAAGCGCCGCCTGGATCTCGCACCCCATCCCGGCGAGAAAACCTGTCAGGGTTTTGAGATTGTCCGCTTCCAGCGCGATGGCGACCTTCTTGCCGCCAAACTGGTAATGACTGTCCACCATGGCGTCCATGAGGCGGCTCCGCCAGCGGCGCTGTTTTTCCGGGATCGGCCGGCCGCTTATTGCCGACAGCAGTTCCATAAAACCGTCACCCTCGGCAAGGCCGGTCAGTGACGTAAAACCGTACGCCGGGATGCCGAATTTTTCTTTCAGCTTGAGGGCAGCTTTAGCCAGACTGTCACCAACATACAGCGTTGCGGCACTGCGCCCCGCCTTTCTGATATCCTCCACCGCTATGCCGCCGGTTGAGAGCGGCGATACGACCTCATCGATGTGGCCATCCATGGCGTTGGAAATATCAGGGATCGTCAGCACTGTCAGTCCGAATGATTCGATCAGCTCCTTCAGCTCTTCCACATCAGCCGGGGTAAGATGCGCGCCGGGCAGCAGATTAACCTGATCAGTGATCACATCGCCCCCTTCCGGCAGGCTGGTGACTATCGCCTCCACCGTCGTGGCGTACCCTTCCTGCAACGATCCGCAATAATCAGGCGTAGATGCCCAAACAATAGGCACGGCATCATGTTCAGGATGTTCCACACGGAACTCCTGTATGATTTTGTTAACATCATCGCCCATGGTCTCCGTCAAACCGGTTGTCATAACGCCCACAACTTCGGGGCCAAACTTCTCGATTACCCGCCCGATCCCCTTTTTCAGGTTCTCCCAGCCGCCAAAAATAGCGCTGTCTTCGCTCATGGCGGTCGCATTGAGGGCAATGGATTCTTTGTAGTGCCGCGATAACTGCAGGCGGATAAAGGTCGAGCACCCCTGGGCACCATGCAGTAGTCCCAGCATGTTGTTAATGCCAAGATACGCCATGGTGGCTCCCAGAGCCGGCGAGTTTTTCTGCGGGTTGACGGTGGCCGATTT
The DNA here is from genome assembly GCA_019162745.1 of Deltaproteobacteria bacterium. Classification (GTDB taxonomy): domain Bacteria; phylum Desulfobacterota; class Desulfuromonadia; order Geobacterales; family Pseudopelobacteraceae; genus JACRCG01. The sequence goes on from JAFLLC010000015.1 coordinate 22,239, forward strand.
CAACCCCTCCCGACCTCCCCTTATCAGGGGAGGAGTAGACTCATGCTCCCCCCTGATAAGGGGGGCTGGGGGGGTTAAGCTGTAAAGATCAGGCATCGCCAACGCCATGAACGCCTCTGCATGGCCAGCCATAGCCGCCACATCAGCGCTCAGCTGCCCGTCACTCTTCTCCCACGGCGCCAGAGCATTCAGCGCCGGCCAGATCGGATTGTTAACCGTCATATCCAGCTGTTTTGAAAAGGTCACCATCCCTTCATAGCCGGCATACGGATGCGAACGGCCATGATTGATGTCCATGAAAGGGGTCTTGGTCTTCAGTGCCAGAAACTTGGTCTTGCCGCCAGCGACAATCAGGTCAGGCATCTTCTCGCGCATGACCGCCAGCAGACCGGCGGTTGAGGTGTCTTCAATAATCTTGGCATCCTTGTGCATCAGCCCCTTCATGCGGTAGAAATCCTCCAGGGTCGAGTTCTGCGTGCCGGCCGCCAGCACTTCTACCCCCAACTCGCGCAGGGAATTGACCATCGACCAGGTCTTAACCCCGCCGGTGAACAGCACCGCCGTCTTCCCTTCAAGCCGTGCCCGATACGGGGCGATTGCCGCGAGACATTTCACACCTTCCTCTGCGATCAACCGCTCGACGCGATCCTGCATGACCCGCTTCTCCAGGCCGTTGACGATATTATCCAGCTCACGGGCAATGTCACGCAGCGCTTTGGCCGTATCAGTCATGCCGTAGAATGACTCCTCAATGTAGGGCATGCCATAGGTTTTCTGCATTTTTTTGGCAAGGTTGGTCAGCGACTTGGAACAGATGATGATGTTGAGTTTGGCGCGATGGGCGTAGCGCAATTCCTCAAATTTGGCATCACCGCTGAAACAGGAGAGGATCTGAATGCCGAGGCGGTCAAAGAGTGGCAGCATTCCCCACAGGTCACCGGCAATGTTATATTCGCCGATCAGATTTATCGGATATTCACCCAGCACAGGCGGTTCGGAGGTGCCGACTACATACTTGAAGAGGATCTCACCGGCCAATCTATTGCCAATATTCTTGTCGCCGATGAAACCTGGCGTATTCACCGGAATGACCGGTATGGTGACTTTTGCTGCTGCCGCCGTACAGACCGCCTCCACATCGTCACCGGTCATGGCGGTCACGCAGGTGGCATAGACAAAGATCGCCCGAGCCTGATCCTTATAGCGCTCGGCGAGATCAAGGATAGCCTTGTAGAGTTTCTTCTCGCCGCCGAAGATGACGTCGTTCTCCAGCATCTCGGTGGTAAAACCGCGCCGGTACAGCTGGACATCGCTGGAACGGGCGCCCCGGTTGTCCCAGGAGTTGCCGGCACAGCCGATCGGTCCATGGACGAGATGAATGACGTCGGTAATCGGCATCAACACGACCCGCGCCCCGTCATACGCGCAGGAGCGCTCGGTTCCCTCACCCGGTTCCGATTTTTTGCAGAATTTGGGCGCGCCCTTATCGTTTTTTTCGCAGTCGGTTACATCATAATAGTCGGGCTTTGCCATAAGAATATCCTCAAACATCATTGTTTGTTCGGGGCGCAACTATCTGCGCCCCGGTATATTTTTCTAGCGCATCATCTCAAAGTAGCGATCCTCACAGGTATCGTCCTTGATATCGATGAACTTGTTGCAGATCTCGGTCACCATGTTGACCACTC
>JAFLLC010000035.1 GCA_019162745.1 Deltaproteobacteria bacterium
TGTGCTACCAGGTTGCATTGCCACTGGACATACCATCAAGGAAACCGAACAAGAAATTCGTGCGGCGATCGAGTTCCATATTGAAGGAGTTCGTGAAGATGGCATGGCTGCTCCTCAACCAACCAGCATAGTTGAGTATCTTGACATCGCATAAGGTCACCGGCAAAATTAAAACCTTCAATATCTCTTCCGTTCATGTTGAGCTTGTCGAGATCTCTTCCGTTTGTGGTGAGCTTGTCGAGATCTCTTCCGTTTGTGGTGAGCTTGTCGAACCATGAATGGAAGAGATCGCTGGCAACTGCTTCCATTCATCCTTTGACAAGCTCAGGACGAGCGGAAGCAGTTGTGGAATAATGGAATGTTTTATATTAGCCGATCGCCTAACAAGGACAGAAAAGGCAGGGGGCAACCCACATTTGTCAGCGCGGAAGTCGTGGGCTGTCCACGAGTTGTTCTCCGAATTGTTCTTGACCTCATTATTCTAAATCGTTAACGTGGTAATTCATACATCCTCTAAGTTCCTCTGTGCCCCATTGAACCCGGCAACCTCCAACAGAAGGCTGACTATGAACACACAACTCTTACAGCAAGCACGCATGCTCGACATTAACGAACAAATTGAGTTAGTTGAAGCTATCTGGGATGGCATCGTCAAGAGTAGCGCCGTACCATCATTGACGGAAGCGCAAAAAACAGAACTCGACCAGCGTCTCGAAGACCATTTGGCAGCGCCTGACAACGTTGTTCCATGGAGTGAAGTAAAAACCGCAGCATTAGCTAAAATTGGGCAATAATCCTGCTGCAATGGGATTTTCAATCACTTTTCATCGTGCCGCCAACGCTGAACTCATCGAAGCAATCGAATGGTACGAAAGCAAGAGGGCTGGCCTTGCGATTGAGTTTCTGGCCGAAATTGACCGTTGCGTTTCCTTGGCAGCGGAGCGGCCTTTCCAATTTTCAATTATTTACAAGGACATCCGACGTATCGTCACCCATCGTTTTCCATACAGTATTTATTTTCGAGCGAATACAGATCGCATTGTAGTCCTGGCCGTATTCCATGGCAGCAGAAAACCCACCATCTGGCGAGCCAGAACCTGACGACAGAAATCTTCAGAAATCAAAGCGATAAACGTGGCCTTTCCCCAAATTTTCGTTTACGAAGACGATTTTCGGATAAAAAAAGTGGATAAGCTCCCAGCCCTCGTTCTCAGGCCATATAAATCTTGTCAGGATGTTTCAACCGGTCGGAAAATACATTTTTGGTATCAACAATCAACGGTGCGTGACGCAGGATAAAATCATAGTCATAGGCATCATGATTGGTGGCGATCAAGACGCAATCACTCTGCTGGAGATTTTCCTCGGTGAGCTCCGTACTGCTGAGGCCGAAATTATACTTTCGTACAGGCCGAAGAATTGGGATATGCGGGTCATTATAAGAAATTTCCGCTCCACGCTCGATCAGCAATTCCATTAATTTATAGGAGGGGGATTCCCGGTCATCGTCCACGTTTTTCTTGTATGCCGCGCCAAGAATCAAAATCTTTGCCCCCTTCATGGCCTTGCGATGATTATTTAAGGCCTCCATAACCCGCTGGACCACGAAGTAGGGCATTGAGGTGTTAATTTCCCCGGCCAGCTCAATGAATTTGGTGGGAATGTCGTACTCCCTCGCCTTGGAGGTAAGGTAAAAAGGATCAATGGGAATGCAATGTCCGCCAAGGCCAGGGCCGGGGTAAAAAGGCATGTACCCGAACGGCTTGGTGCTGGCCGCGTCAATGACCTCCCAGATGTCAATGCCCATTCGCAGGCAGAGCACCTTCAGTTCGTTGACCAGGGCAATATTGACACTGCGAAAGATGTTCTCAAGCAATTTGGTCATCTCGGCAGACTGGGTAGAGCACACGGGTACAATCCGCTCAAGGGCAGCCGCATAAAGATTTTGGGCAAGGCTGGAAGAAGATGGATCGATCCCGCCGACAACTTTCGGAGTATTCGCCGTGCTGAAATGAGGATTACCAGGATCTTCCCGCTCCGGAGAAAAGGCCAGGGCAAAATCCACGCCGGCCTTTAGGCCACCCTCTTCAAGGAGAGGCTGAAGAACTTCAACCGTGGTGCCGGGGTACGTTGTGCTTTCCAGGACAACCAACTGCCCGGGCCGCAAGACTTTGGCAATAGCCCGGCCAGTGGCTTTAATATATTTAAGATCCGGCTCTCGATTCGCAGTAAGCGGCGTAGGGACACAGATCAGCAAACAGTCCGGCTCAGACAACCGGGAAAAATCCGCAGTGGCTGCAAATAATTTCCGGTCAACAAATTGAGCCAACTCGTCAGAGGGAATATGCTTGATATAGCTCTGCCCCTGCTCAATCTTGGTGATCTTTGCAGGATCAAGGTCAAAGCCGATAACCTTAATGCCTTTGCGCAAGAAGGTTAGACTCAACGGAAGCCCGACATATCCAAGGCCGATGACGCCAAGCGTGAATGATTTGTCGGCCAACTTAGCGGCTAATGTGGCAAGTATTTTGGAATGCATCCTTTAATCTCCCTTTATGAAGCATATTGATATAAAATTTGAACTTTATCTTCAAATCGGCTATTGAATATAGTATAATTGATTTAAATAACTAATTATTTTTATTAAAATTTATTCAAAACAGAAATTGCTTCATTTTAATCACTCTGCCAACTGAAACCCGAAACTTCAGTGCATTATGGACAAGGAAAAAAATCATTATGCAATTTTCTTTTTTTGGGGCTGCACCTGATACAGGTAACTTAGGTGTTTCAGCACTCTGTTATGCTACCTTATATCAGCTGACTAAGTATGATTCAAATACTAAAGTTATAGTATTTGATTATGGGCGTAGATGTAGGGAGCAACGGATTGATTTCGGCGGCGACACCAATTTGCGATTTCGCTGTCAAGGGGCAAGCTACTCTCATCGGTACTATCGATCGGAGAATCTACAACTTATGCAAATGGCTGGATACTTTGGTGGGCTTGGAAATCCTGGAATTAAAACAATCTTAGAGTCCGATGCAGTTATAGATATAAGCGGCGGAGATAGTTTTACGGACCTTTATGAGCCTCGACGTTTTAACTCTGTTATTTTGCCCAAAAAAATAGCAATTCAGCAAAAACGTCCTCTTGTTCTTCTGCCCCAAACCTATGGCCCTTTCCATAGCAGTGCCTGCGAAAAAAAAGCCTCAAAAATCATAAAACAAGCACATTGTGCATGGGCACGAGATGCTAGAAGTTTTGAGGTATTAAAAAGCTTACTTGGATCTGCATTTGATGCTAATCGTCATCGATGTGGAGTCGATGTGGCTTTTGGCTTACCGGCTAAACTACCAGACGTTCTTCCCATTGATCTAAAAAAAAAATTAACCTCAAATATTCCAAAAATTGGAATAAATGTCAGCGGACTTATTTATAATAATTTTACAAAAGCCAAGCAGCAATTTGGATTCAAAGCAGATTACAAGCAAACCATACTACAACTTATACAGCGTTTTCTAACTAAAACCGACTGTATTATTATTTTAGTACCGCATGTAATAACACCTAAAGGTCATTATGAATCCGACATGGATGCCTGTCTCGACCTTACATCACGCATAAAGAGCCAAGAGGGGCATGAGCGATTATTCATATGCCCGGAATACAATAACCCTTGTGAAGTCAAATGGCTTATTAGTAAACTCGACTGGTTCTGCGGAACTCGAATGCATGCCACTATTGCTGCCTTGTCATCGGGTGTTCCTGCTTCCGCTATTTCCTATAGTCCGAAAACTCTCGGCGTATTTGAAACTTGTGGGCAGGGTGAGTATGTGGCTGATCCCCAACAAATGGATACATTCGAACTTGCAGAACATCTTTGGTCTTCTTGGCAAACAAAGGATAATGCTAAAAAATATTATACCCAAAATTTACCAAATGTAAAATTGCAGGTAGCAGCTCAAATTGATTATCTTTTCAAATTACTGCAATAATACTTGTTTGTCAGAGTCTTGTATTTGATTTTAAATGATCTTTAAAGGTAGAGTGATCTTGGTCATTTCCCTTCTGATTTTCGTGGTTGAATGCTATACCAATCTTGCTGTCAATATTGTTGCCATTTGTTTTTTTCTGTAATAATTAACATTTAGAACTATACTTTTTAAAAAATATTTTTAAAAACTACTATTAACTAATGCTTTGTAAGTTAAATAAACTTTCTGATGTTATCGATTATCAACTTTGTTGTGGTTGTGGTGTCTGTGCATATCTCCATCCAGAGTTTATCTCCATAGTGGATGTACCGGCGTTTGGTAGAAGACCTAGATATACTAATTTCTCATTTGATAGTAGTATATTGAAAGATGCAATGCAGGTTTGCCCTGGTATATGCTTGGCGCATTCCAAAAATGTTTTTAATCAAAAAGGCCTCATCGCTTCATTGCTTAAAAACTGGGGGCCAGTTCTTGAAATATGGGAAGCTCATGCCGCTGATCCCGAGATTCGATTTAAAGGATCAAGTGGAGGTGCCATCACCGCACTTGCTTTATATTGTCTGGAACAAGAAAACATGACAGGAGTTTTGCATACAGTTCCAGATGATGAAAAACCTTATTGTAATAAAACAGTTCTCAGTCAGAATAAAATTGAACTTCTTGCCGGTATAGGTTCTCGATATTCACCTGCGAGTCCATGTGAAAAACTTTATGAAGTCGAAAAGGCTCTACAGCCATGTGTAGTGATTGGGAAGCCTTGCGATATAGCAGCTACGCAAAATGTGAGAAAATTAAAAAAGAGACTGGATACTAATATCGGCCTAACGATTGCCTGTTTTTGTGCTGGAACTCCATCGACGAATGGCACATTGGAGATGTTACGCCAAATGGGAGTGGGTGACCCAAATTGTATATCAGGGCTCCGGTATCGTGGATATGGCTGGCCAGGTATGACTACAGTACAAGGAGAAAATGATGACAACTGCTATTATCAAGCTTTGTCTTACAAAGAATCATGGGGGGCAATATTACAAAAATACAGACAATGGCGTTGTTATATTTGCCCTGATCATACTGGTGAGTTTGCGGATATTGCCGTAGGCGACCCATGGTATCGGGAGCCTCAAAAAAATGAACTTGGCCAGTCGTTATTGCTGGCACGCACAGAAAGAGGTCGACAGATCATATCTAAGGCAATAGCTTCCGGTTATTTGATGGGTAATATTAAAGAAGCAAAGATATTGGTTGCCTCTCAACCTAACCTGCTCAAAACTCGAGGCAGGCTATGGGGGCAGATTGCCGCACTGAAATTATTTGGTGTGCCGCATCCTTCTTTTAAAAGGTTTAACCTTTTTTCTTCATGGCTATTCCATCTTACCTTCAGGGAGAAAATTGCTTCAGTTGCTGGAACTATAAAAAGAATCTATAGGAAAAAGCTTAAAAACAGAGTGAGTTTTGAATGACAACGCTACAACCCCAAGGTGGTGATCCTGACACTAATGCAGGGGGAATAGGTATAAAGTACCTTCCCTGGCAAATCACCTTGTTTCTTATTGCACTGATTCTTCCCATTGAAGCCTCATTCCATATTGGTCCTTTGCGCCTGACTCCCTATCGTGTTGTATTGTTGTTTGCTATTATTCCTTGCTACAGGAGAGTTTTTTCCGGAAAAGCAGGCCAGGTTATAGCTACCGACAAGCTGCTTATCTACTTTTCGCTGTGGATGATCCTGGCGTTGTCAATCAACCATGGCATATTGGTTGGCCTGCAATCAGGAGGGATCCTCATGTTGGAATCATTGGGAACTTACCTGCTGGCAAGGACATTCATTCGCACCGAAGAGCAATTCTGCAGTTTGGTTAAATTGTTAATTCTTCTGATAATTGGAATCTCCTTTTTTACCATTCCGGAAGCCATCACCGGAATAAACTTGTTGCGCCCCCATGCAGGCCATATTAGTGGTCGACTTGGATTAACGAGAGCGTTCGGTTCATTCGATCATCCCATCCTTTATGGTTGTTTTTGCGCCAGCACAATATCCCTTGCCTTTTTTGTCTCCACTAAAAAGCACTTAACCCGAAGTTCTCACACTATAAGATCTCTTTGGATGACTGTCACAACTTTTATGTCCGTATCCAGCGGCCCAATCGCTGCAGTAACTGTTCAGTATATACTTGCAGCCTGGGAAAAAATCACCAGAAGCATCCCTGGAAGATGGGGTATTTTTTCTTTTATCCTTGTCATCATGTATATTGCCATTGATTTGTTCTCCAACAGAACCCCTATGAAGGTCATATTGTCTTACTTAACCTTCAGTCCAACAACTGCTTATGGTCGCTTGCTTATATGGGAATGGGGAATATATCACAATGTCGTGGATCATCCTTTGTTTGGTATAGGATTCGATGATTGGGTCCGCCTGAGCTGGATGAGTCCCAGCATGGATAATTTCTGGTTGGTCAATATGGTGCAGTTCGGTCTGCCAGCCTTTATTTTTCTTGCTGCTGGTATTTTGCAACTACTTTCTAAAGTTGGCAAACAGACATTTTCTTCTATGACTATGCAAAGCATAAAAAAAGGATGGCTTTTTTCATTGATCGGACTCATTATTGCCGGTTGTACCGTCCATTTCTGGAATAGCCTTTATGCATGGTTCTTCTTCCTGCTCGGCAGTGGAGTCTGGATAATATCCCCCTGCGAACCAAAAACAACACTGCTCATTGTACGGCCGGAGTAATATGGATGCTTAACCAACAATCCACTACATATTCCGAATTGAGTATTATCGTTGTGTCCTATAATACCAGGGAGATGACACAGGAATGCTTGCAGTCGATTTATACCAATGTCGGGGGGGTCTCTCTGGAGGTCATTGTGGTGGACAATAATTCTCAAGATGGCACTGTAGAAATGCTTACTGCACAATTCCCCCAGGTTCACCTTGTTCAAAATAGGGAAAATCGCGGGTTCGCTGCAGCAAATAATCAGGGGTTAGCCGTTGCCCGAGGGGGCTATATACTCCTTTTGAATTCCGATACTATTATTCTGGGTAATGTACTTGTTGACTCAGTTCGCTATCTTGCGGGCAATCCCAAGACCGGGGGCATGGGATGCCAGGTATTAAATTCCAATCGTACAATTCAAGCCACCTGCTCTGGTTTTCCCACCTTGTTACGCCTTCTGATTATGACATTGGCATTAGACAGAATCCCTTTTTGTTCCATTCTTGACACGTATCTGCTCCGCTCATGGCCAAGAGATAATGAGCGGGAGGTTGAAGTGATCAGTGGATGCTATCTCATGGTGCGTAGGGAAGTCATAGAGAGAATCGGGGGGCTTGACGAGCAATTTTTCTTTTTTGCCGAAGAAACCGACTGGTGTAGAAGAATACAACAGGCTGACTGGAAGCTGATGTTTATACCTTTGGGGAACATTATTCATCATGGGGGCGGGAGTGTAAAAAAGCTGAACTACAAGCGGGATGTCATGCTCACCGCGGCTATAGTTCGGTTGCATCGGAAACACGGCGGCATGTTGTCTGCTGTCATGGTATATCTGATCCTTATGTCATTTAATATTTCTCGTGCCATTCTCTGGAGCTTTGGGGCATTACAAAATACAAATAGACGATCTCGGGCTAACTATTTCATTAATATCGTCCGTTCATATCGGGAGTGCTGGCCCCATTAAGGGCAGCAGAGAATAGTCAAAATGACGCAAGAATATCACATACTCTTATTGGCACCCTATGCTGATCCTCAAGATGTTGGTGAGGCTTGGAGCACTTTTCAATGGGTCCAAGGGATTACAGAACATTTTCCATCGGCCACAATTCTCTCTCTGCACAAGCATGGCAGATCAATTACTCATTTATTCCCTAAGCACAGAGTGATTTCATGGGAAGAACTTTCCTTTTTCTCTCGGTTCGAACGCTTTAATGCAATGCTTAAGCCTAGTTACATAGTATATTATCATAATGCCAGGAAATGGATCAAATCAGAAATTAAAAAAGGGGAAAAATGGGATCTTGTTCACCAAATATCACCGCTGGCCCTTCGCTATCCTTGTCCGGCTTGTGGACTTGGTATTCCTTTTATTATTGGTCCACTCGCAGGTAGTATTCCTGTGCCTGATTTATTGAAAAATGAAATAAGCTCTGAACACTGGTTTACAAACTTAAGGGGATTAGATGATGCACGATTCCGATATGATCCACTCTTACGACAAACATACAACCAAAGTTCCTTGGTCTTAGGGGTAGCTCCTTATGTCAGAAATATTTTACGATATAATAACGTTAAAAGATTTGAGGTTATGAATGAAACTGGCATTCATACTGTTCGTGAACCAACCAAGGAGACTAAAGGTCTCGTATCGGATCATTTGAAAATTATTTATGTAGGAAGAATAGTCAGGTCTAAAGGATTGATCGATTTAATCAGGGCACTCGGATTACTGAAAAATAGAACCACCCAGAAAATTGTACTCAATGTTTTTGGTGATGGTAAAGACAAAGTACGATGTAAAGAAGAAGCCTGTCAACTTGGAGTGGACGATACGGTTATTTTTCATGGAAGAGTGGAAAAAAATACCGTTTTTGAATATTATAAACAATCAGATTTGTTTGTCCTCCCAAGCTGGAAAGAACCTAGCGGCAATGTCGTGCTGGAGGCAATGAGCTTTGGCCTGCCAATGATTGTATGCGCAACAGGCGGACCAGACTTCACAGTAAAGGACTCTTTTGGTATTAAAGTGCCCCCGGATTCACCGCAAAATTTTGCAAAGAAGTTAGCAGATGCTATTTTTGAACTTAGTTGTAACCCCCAACGGTTACTGTCCATGAGAGATGCCGCAATACAAGAGGCGACAAAATATCATTTATGGCCAAATAAAATTCAAACAATGATCGGCTATTACAATTCTATCTTAACCTCAAAATAACACAGGAGAAACTTATGCATTTGTCGAAAAGAATTTTAGTTACTGGTGGAGCGGGATTTTTAGGCTCATTTCTTTGTGAGCGCTTATTGGCTGAAGGTAACGACGTTGTGTGCCTTGATAATTATTTTACAGGAACGAAAAAAAACATCGCAGAACTGTTAGATAATAAAAACTTTGAATTGATGCGGCATGATGTCACTTTTCCTCTTTATATTGAAGTCGATGAAATCTACAATTTGGCGTGCCCCGCGTCGCCAATCCACTACCAACTGGATCCTGTCCAAACTACTAAAACTACGGTACATGGCGCAATCAACATGCTTGGTTTAGCAAAACGCGTGAAAGCAAAAATTCTCCAAGCGTCTACGAGTGAAGTATACGGCGATCCATTGGAACACCCCCAGACAGAAGCGTATTGGGGGAATGTTAATCCTATAGGGTTACGTTCCTGCTATGATGAAGGAAAACGCTGTGCCGAGACGCTTTTTTTTGATTACCACAGACAACACAAATTAAATATCAAGGTAGTTCGAATTTTTAATACCTATGGCCCAAGAATGCATCCCAATGATGGGCGGGTGGTTTCCAACTTCATTGTCCAGGCACTGAAAAGTGAGCCGATTACTGTTTATGGAGATGGCATGCAAACGCGCTCCTTTTGTTATGTGGATGACATGATCGAGTCCTTTGTACGCATGATGCAGACGGATGACACTGTGACTGGACCGATTAATGTCGGGAACCCTCGCGAGTTCACAATCAAACACTTAGCTGAACTTGTCATAAAGTTGACAGGATCAAAATCAAAGATTGTTTACAAAACGTTGCCTTCAGATGATCCTATGCAAAGAAAACCTGACATCAGTCGTGCAAAGGAATTCCTTAATTGGGACCCGCAAGTACGGCTTGAGGAAGGATTGATTCCAACTATAGAATATTTTGAAAATATTCTATCAACAAAATAGCAACGATAAGTTGGCATGATATTAATGACGCAATACACATATGGTGCCTTTGAAGTCAGTTACGATAATTGCATATAATTATAAACTGTTTTGAACGCACCAAGCGTTGTCGATTGACCAATTATGCGCTGGGCTAATTGTTGAGCACGCTCCCCTATTTCTTTTCGTATGTGCGGATGTATAAGAAGATAAGTAATTTTACTTCTTAGCTCGTCAGGAGATATAGGATCGAAAAAACAGCAGTTAACGTAATCTTCAAAAATGTCACACCATGGTGGAATGTCCGAAATAATCATTGGTGCTCCAAGAAGTGCGGCCTCAAAGGCGACACGACCGAAGCTCTCGGCACGTGAAGGTATAATAACAATTGTTGCCTGTTCGATCAGTGGCCGGACATTATCGACTGGTCCAAAGAACTTCACGAGTTCGCCAAGATGCTGTGCTGCTTCTTGGCAAGCCTCCATTTCAGAACCCGTACCAGCAATATACAGGGTGCTTGGTGTAGCATCCTGATCGAGCTTGGAGAAAGCGTCAAGCAAAGTATGCCATCCTTTCTTGGGTTCAATCCTGGAAACAAACAAAAGCTTGTTTGAGCCATTTGTGAGTGGGAAGTGAGCATCTTCGGTGTCTCCAGCTCGGAACCTTATGTAGCTTGGGACTACAAAAAGTTTTTCATGAGGAACTCCAAGCATCTTCTGTACCGTGCGCTCTGCCTCACTTGGAACTAGTATTGCGTCGGCAAACTTACATGATGCCCTGTGTTTGGTTAGGATATAGAGGTCTTTTTGGTTTGTCAGGGAGCTGGCACCATGGAGATACCATAGAATAGGATTATTGCCCCATGCCCACCGTACCCAACATGCTTTGGGGGAGATAATAGCCCGGCCTGAATGAACTTGCAGTAGGTATCGTTGTGGGGAAAAAAGCCGATTTAGAACAAGGTAATAAAATAGTTCTATTGGAGAAAGGATTCGGACAGGGATAGCATTGATTCTACTGAGTTCCTCGATTTCTTTGCGTTGAGTTGTTAAGGTTACCCAGATCTCAACCTCACGACCAGCATCTCGCTCAGCAACCGCGAAGTCAAATACAGAGCTAAATAAACCCCCGAGCATATGGCGCTCATTAGTATATATATAATAAATAATTCGTAGGGTTGGCCTGTTGTTATTCGTTTTCATTTGCTAAATTGTAATTCAAATTTTTTTTTGTTATAGTTTTGGGGATAATTTCCCATCTGTAGGCATCTATTAGATCAGATCAATCGTCAGAAACTTGAAGTTTAAACAGCACTGGGGGTTGTAAACTTGTCCCTGGCATGCTCCAATTCGCTATAATGGTATCCCAATGATTGTACAATTGACCAGACGCATATCCCATATTAATAGGAGCTGTAGCACCATCCATTGAACGAAATCTTCCTTGTTGTGTATGTCCAGCTACTTCAGTTGTAACACATCCTTGAGTTGCATCTGTGATACTCTTTGGCCCCCATGTCTTTTCAATAGCACTAGGATTCAGGAAATAATAATCGCATGTAAGGCCGCCAGTATATATGTTGCATGTTGCTCTGTTTAGTCTTGTATCGACGGTAACGCAAGGATCTGGCCATGTTTTTAGGCCATGAGTTCTTGCCCTAATAACAAAATCTACTGGTTTGGATGTATTAACAATAGCAGCAAAACTTGGCATTAGGGCCATAACAGCAGAAAAATTTAAGATTCCAGCATAACCTATAGGAAAATAGGTGGTGCCTGGTTTATCGGCGGGGCCATCAATAAGCATGTAGGGGTCGGCTTCGGTCTTTTGTCCAACGTTAGGATCACATGGCCCAGGTGCATTATCATAACAATTAGCCCACACCATATCATTCCAATACCTCTTTATACCTTCCTGAAAATCTCCCCATACAGGGCCATAGGGGCCAACATGAACCTGCGCCAATTCCTGTGGCTGTGCAGGATAATCAAGACCTGCAAAAGTCTTTAGATTGTTTGCATATGTATTTGATTTTGCCATTGCTGCAAAGAATACAGCCGGGGTAAATTTGCCAAGATGTTGTCCGGCACCACTCGACCAATTATAAGCAGCTCCACGGTCATTAAACTTAACCATGTAAATATCAAGCCCGTAGGACAAGATTGCAGCTATAGCCTTTTGCTTCTGCGGTAAAGTGTTGGCAGATGACATAATGATAGCAAGATCGTCATGAAGTTGCCTCCCCATTCCCGCACCGTAGTCATCAACAACAATATGTGACCGAAATGCCCTGCCTGCTTCACTGTATGATTTCCAAGTTGATCCATCGAAATAGTTAAGAGAAAAAAACTCTACGCTGTGAGACCAGCGCTGTCGCATAGCTTCGTATCCACCTGAATCTGCCCCGGTTAGAAATGAGTACGTAGGAATCTTTGTAAAATCAAAATCAGATAAGGATAACAGCACCTTATTGCTGCCAGTAATATTAGGTCGGATTACTGTAGCTCCGGCACTCTCAGGAACTGCTGTCAATACTGTTACCACATGATAAGCGTCAACACATTCCCCAACGATAGCGCTTGTTCCACAGTTCCCTTCTATTCCTTCGTTCCGCTGTATTGCTGCAACTAATGATGTGTTTGTTGAATATGATATTGGCAAATGAGTAATTATGTTTTCTGCTGCATCATAATTACCGTAGTTTTTGGAGTTATTCAGCAAACCTCTTTTTTCTGGAACAGGGTTTTCATCAGCAGAGATAGAGCCTGGGCTTGTTGTCGTAATCCCCGTTACGGTTACAGTTGATTGACCGGCAGCAGGAGCAATCCAATAGTCCCCATTGGCAAATTGACCACATCTTGCATCACCACCATTTGAATTAAAAGCCCAATTGAAAGTGGCATTTGCTGATTTGGTACCGTTTATGGTGGTTGCATTCACTGTTACCGAGATGGACTTTCCCGTGCAGGGGTTGGCCACGTCGCTCGATTCACAGTTGCAGGCAGCATAGGAAGCGGTTGCTGGCAAACAACTCAAAGCAGAAATAAGCAGTAACATTTTGGAATTATATCCGTTCATAATGCTCTCCTAATTGTCGTGATTGTTTATTGGTGTGCGGCTATTTTGTTTAAAATAGTAGTATATTCATGGTCGACTTCCTGTTGTGTTGTTGCACTCAAAAGTCGCTCCATGTTCTTGAGACCGAATGATGCCCCACGAGCCCTGTCTTTCGCGTATTGTGACTTTAAACCACCAACAAGATATTGAATGAATTTGTACAGGCAATATATTTTGAGATGAACAAGTAACCTTTTGTCGTTAGGTGCATGCTTTGCGACAATATAAGCTCGATTTAAAACAGGTAATAAACCCATAATGAAACCACTGCTTCTTTTTGTTGGGAATTTATGATGATAAATAAGAGCGTTTCGTGCGCCAACAAGCATGCCACTTTTATAAGTTGAAAAAGATGCATCAGTATCTTCAAATAAACAATATCCGCAAAATACTTCGGAGAATTTATGTTTTTTTATAATTTCACTTCTGAATGACATCCTGAAACCAGTCATATATTCAACTTGTACTACATTGTTTTGACCAAAAAAAATCAGAGGTATGTACCTCGATATCATTTTCCGTCCGAAAAGATAAAAAGGGTCAGGGCATAATATGTGCTCTGCTTTATATCTGAACCTTCCTATCATTTTCCTTATGGTATCACTAATTTTTTCTTTATAGACGCTACCTACAGGAAAATCCGGAGGAGGTTTTATGGATTCTGCAGCGCAAACTCCTGCAATCTCCTGATTGGTATCAAGATCATAAACTTGCATCATGGCATCGACGGCGTGAGGGAAGAACATGGAATCGTCATCCGGAAATATTACAACATCAGCAGTAACTAAATCGAGCCCAAGATTACGTTGGTATGAAGAGCTGGCAAAAGCAGACTTGATTAAGGTAATTTCAACAACTTGGTGCAAGTTATTCTTTATTCCATCAAGTGTTTTTCTAACTGCCTCATGATCATCCGACGCATCAACAATGATGAATTTTTCAGGAAGCCGATCCTGGTTGTTTAACAAATACGGAATCGAGAGCTTAAGAGCCTCGGGGCGGTTTCTTGTGGCTATAACGATATCAAAAGAATTCTGCATATTTTTCTCTTATTTCAGAGTGTCACACATAGTGCGTGGTCGTCTATTATCAACGAATTGGTTCAGTCCTGAATCTTTGAAGTATTATTAAACACATACTTTCTATCCAATATACCAAACAACATCCCCACAGCAATAGCTGTAACTCTAAGTCGTTCTTTCCAGGCAGTTGGTGAACCTCCATCATGAAGCAAAATCAGTCGATTACCTTTTTCTATCTGCTCATTTATTTTATAACAGACATCAGCCGCGTCGTTAGCAAGATAATCTTTTACATCGTTATTCCAAAAAATAGCCTTCTGTCCAGTGATGACTATGTAGCAAAGAGTGACAAGATTAAATTTTCCATATGGTGGCCGGAAAAGTATTTTTCCTCCTGACTGGAGATAATTCCGCATTATTGCAGTACCTCTGGCCATATCCTGATAAGATGCCCATGGGCCTGTTTTCCATGGATGACAGTGGGCATAGCTGTGCCCCCCCAAGGTGTGGCCCTCGGCGCATATCCTGGCCACAATATCTGGAAATTGCTCTGCCATTTTCCCGGTAACAAAAAAGGTGGCTTTTGCTCCATTATCTCGTAAAATATCTAAAAGAATTGGTGTCGCCTCCGGGTTAGGTCCATCATCGAATGTTAAATATATGCAATTACTTTTTTGTGCCTGTGAGAGAAAACAATATTTCAGATACATCTTTACAAGAGCGGGCAAACCCAAGTAAAGAAAGGGGGGCAAGAAAATCAGAATGGCCAGCCACAAGTTCATATGTCGTAAAGTCGTGTCAGAGGTTTTTTTGTAGTGGCAATTGTAGTGTTTCTTTTCTCATTATAAGGGAGAGATAATATAGTGTCCAGCATGAAGAAAGAAATACCTCCCCGTATTCTCGCTATAGCCTCTGCAGGGGGGCACTGGGTACAGTTGATGCGTCTAAGACCTGCCTGGGAAGGTTGCACAGTATACTATGTTTCTACTTCAGCAAACCGAAAGCGTGAAGTCATTCAAGACGCTAAAAACAGAGATGTTTCCCCTCCGGCATTTTATGTGGTAATAGAAGCATCCCGCTGGGAAAAATTCAAGCTTGTGCGACAGTTCCTGCAAATTACAAAAATTCTTTTACAGGTGCGCCCGGATGTCATTATTTCCACTGGTGCGGCCCCTGGTTTTTTTGCCCTGCGTATCGGTAAACTTTTTGGGGCCCGTACTATTTGGGTTGACAGTATTGCCAATTCGGGAGAAATTTCTCTTTCCGGGAAGAAGGTGGGCAAAAGCGCCAACCTCTGGCTAACCCAGTGGGAACATCTGACTGTAACGAACGGTAACTGTAACACGCCACGTTATGAAGGGAAAGTAGTATGATTTTTCTTACTGTTGGCAGTGAACTTCCCTTTGACCGTTTGGTTCGTGCCGTTGACGCATGGTGCGCAACAAATAACAACGATATTGTTTTTGGTCAGATCGGGGATCCGGGTGCTGATGGCTATCGGCCTCGACATTTCGAGTGGCAGGAATTTATTTCACCTGATGAGTACCGCTGTAAGTATGACGAAGCAGACTTGATTATTGGTCATGCCGGAATGGGTTCCATTATTACTGCTCTGGTCAGGGCGAAGCCGATCTTAATTATACCCAGACGCGCAGTCTTTCTGGAAACTCGAAACGACCATCAAGTATTTACAGCACAAAAATTTGCCGAACGTGAAGGAATTTTAGTAGCTGAGGATGAAACTATGATCCGACCTATGTTGGATAAATGGGAAACAATGCGCGATTCGATAGTAATGAAAAGTGTTGGCCCATATGCAGAAGAGAGGTTGATTGAAACGATTAGAGATTTTGTTTTTAAAAAGGGTACCCAGTAAATTCAGATTTCCTGATCCGGACGGGTAATTTTATAAAAAAACGGAATCATCAATTGCACGACTGTCTTTCTTGGCAGATTGTTTAAAGTGCTTTCTTGCCTGACTAATTCACAAGGAGGTCTACCAAGATGCGACAATTATTTCTGCCTGGATTTCCCGAAGGTGCTGAGAGGATCGGCGCAAGCCTGAGCATTCTCCGGAAAGACGGTTCCATTACCTATTTCACCGGAAATGATAACTACTTTTCTCATCAAGAAGGCGATAGAAACAGCTTCCGTTTTGCCATTACAAGTCTCGTTGCCAATGGGCATGTCCGGGCAATAGACCTTGAAAAATCATCCCTTGGCCTACGTCATCGTACCTTGATGAACTGGTTGGCACAATATCGGGAACACGGCGCCAGCTCTTTTTTCACGAATAAGCAACCGCAGCGCAAGCGTCGAATCATGACCAATGAAAAGGAGGTGGAATGCACCAGCCTTCTCGCGAAAGGTCACTATCCCGCCGAAGTGGCCAGGTTGGCAAACATTGGAGAATCCACATTACGAAAGGCCATTGCACGCGGACAGATTATCCTTCCCGTCACAACTGTCGTTCCAGGCGTATCCCAATCACCAGTCAGCACCAAAGCCTGTCGCAGTCGCGATGATGCTGAGGCCGCAAAAGAAATCGGCACGGCCTGCACCCGTGCTGATGAGCGAACAGCCGCCGCTTTTGGACTCGTGCAAAGCGCCACCACCCGTTTTGAGGCTTGCTCCGATGTCAGCTTTGGCGGACTGTTAGCCGGCCTGCCGGCCCTGTGTGCGAACGGACTGTTCTCAGGTATCGACCGGCACCTGAAACTCCCCACCGGTTTCTACAGTTGCCTCCACATCCTGCTCATCCTGGGATTCATGGCCTTGGCACGAATCCGACGTCCAGAAGGTCTGCGTCATGTTCCACCCGGTGAACTGGGGAAGTGCATCGGTCTGGATCGGGCTCCCGAGGTTCGCACCCTGCGCGAGAAGATCACGCTCATGGCCAGCACGGGGAATCCCGATGCCTGGATAAAGGAACTCGCTAAGGCGTGGATGGATGACGACCCCGACGAAGCAGGCTATCTGTATATCGACGGCCATGTCCGTGTTTATCACGGTGAAAAGGCCAAACTCCCAAAACGGTTTGTCTCTCGTCAGCGGCTTTGTTTACGAGGCACCACCGACTACTGGATCAACGATGCCCTGGGACGGCCATTTTTTTGTTGTTTCCAAAGCCCTCACCAGCGGACTGGCCGATGCCATCATTAATGACATTGTGCCGGAATTGCTCTCTGCTGTCCCCAACCAGCCCACGGAGGAACAGTTGGCGGCCAACTCACGTTTGCATCGTTTCATCATGGTCTTTGACCGTGAAGGATCAAATTCCAGCCTTTTGCAACCGCTTTGGGAAAAACGCATTGGCGCGATTACCTATCGCAAAAATGTCAAGGATGTCTGGCCGGCTCAGGAATTTCTCCCAACGAAAATTATCATGCCCGATGGCAGCCATTCCACCTTAAAACTTGCCTCACGAGAAACTCCCCTGACGAAAAAAGGTACATTCATGGTCAAGGAGGTGCGTTGCCTGACCAATAGCAATCATCAGACGGCAATTATCAGCACCGCCCATGAACTGGACTTGGTCATTATTGCCGGGCGGATGTTCTCTCGCTGGTGCCAGGAGAACTTCTTCGCCTATATGATGCAACACTATGATATTGATGGCCTTGTACAGTATGGCACCGAGGATATTCCCGGCACTCTACAGGTCGTCAACCCAGCCTGGAGACAATTGGATAAAGCCGTCTCCAGAACACGCCAGCAGCTTCACAGATTGCAGGCGACTCTCGGTGCTTTTCCAGCAGTCATGGATGGGGCGACCATTCAAAAACATGCCGAAACTCTGGAAACATCTCAGGCCGTCCAGGCAGATCTTGATGCCCTAAAGATCCAGCGCAAGAGAACTGCCAGATAGGTATCTCTGGAATCGTTACCACCTGAAGAGCGGTCGTTGTCAATAGAGATGTCGCTTTTGTTGCACCATTGCAATGGTAGTTTTTCATTACTACCGCACTCCGCTTCGCTCGTTTGCTGAGTTCATCATATTTTCCATTTTATAAAACCAAAATGGAAAATATGATGAACTGGTTGAAAAGATTCCAGGTTATGCAGCCTGTTGTTCCGGTTCTCTTAGATCTCTGGAAGATTTTTTAGAATTAAGTGTGACGGTCGCTGCGTGGTTCCAGTTTCGACATTGTTTCGCCCATCGTTCAGGTCGTTTTGCCTTGGCAGCTTCGTAGAGTTCCTCTCATTTCTTGAGGATTAAAAGATCCTCTCGTCGATGCCGCTGACCAGGGGTGACGAACTGTATGGCGCTATGGTGATGCTCTTCGTTGTACCAATGCTCAAATCCGGAAACCCACTGACGTGCTTCAGTTAACGTATCAAAGGGTTTTTCTGGAAAACCTGCATTGTACTTCAATGTCTTAAACAAGGACTCTGAATAGGCATTGTCATTGCTGACCGATGGCCTGGAAAATGACGGCACGACACCGAGTCTTTGCAGGGTGCCAAGCATGGTTGCCCCCTTCATGGGTGAGCCGTTATCAGAATGCAATATCAACGGCTTGCCGGCGACAGACTGTCTCAGATAAGCCTTTTGAAACGTAGCGGCAGCGTGTTCAGCAGATTCCTCGGCAAAAACTTCCCAGCCTACGATTTTCCGGCTGTAGATATCCATAATCAGATAGAGGTAGAAAAAAAGGCCTTTTACCGTAGAGGGCAGATAGGTAATGTCCCAGCTCCAAAGCTGGTCAGGGCCGGTTGCCAGCAGCTCGTCCGGCTTGTTATGAACCGGGGCTTTGGTGCGACCACGATGGGTTAACTGTTTTGCCGCCCGTAAGATTCTATAAAAGCTCGATTCTGAGGCTATATACCTTCCTTGATCGGCAAGTTCCGGCACAATCTGACTGGGCGGCTTATTTTCAAATTGAGAGCTGTTTGCAACACTAAGAATTTCGCTCCGTTCCACCTCGGTAATCTTATTGGCCGGGGTCCGGTGAGCAGCAGCGGCCTTACGGCCATCTGACTTCACCTCATCATTCAGACAATACAGCTGAATCGTACGAGGAGAAATACCTGCAATACCGCAGGCTTTATCCAGACGAGCTCCGGCAGCACACGCTTCATTGATATTGGATATCATTTCCTGGCGCTCCTGCAGGTCAATTTTTCGGCCTCGGGTTTGCTCCAGATCGATTGAATTTTTTTTCAAGTATCAGCAGGGCAGCAGCCTCGGCCAGAGCTTTGTCTTTCCGATTCAACTCTGACTGAAGTTGTTTTATGGCCTTATCCTGTTGCTGTAATGTTTTCCGGTCAGCCTTGCTGATAGAAGGTTTGCAAGTTAAGCTTTGTTTGATAACACTTTTCCAGCCGTTGATCTGATCAGGATACAGGCCTTTACTACGGCAGTATTCACTCGTCTCGGTTTCGTTAAGGCTTGCCGTCTCAATCACTATTGTCAATTTCTCTTCGCTGCTGAAGTTACTGGATTGTTGACGTTGATCAGAATCGCCGGTACTGGTGTTGCGATATTTAACCCGCCAGCAGTAAAGAGTGTCCTTCGGAATGCCAGTCTCCTTTGCAACATCCTGGACGCTCGCATTGGATGGTGGAAGAAGTTTGGCAATAATGCTGTCTTTAAATTCTTTAGAATATTTCATGGCCATAATAGATGGTTCTCCTTGCCCCTATGTTAACACACAAATTAAAAATATAGAGGCGACATCTTTCCTAACACAGGGGGGTATGACCTATGGCGGTAACTGTTATTGAAGAGCTATCGGTTGTGCAGTGCTTATAGACAAAAAGCTCTTCCTTGCCAAGTCTCGACGTATTGGTTGGCGCACCAAACAATACTATAATCTCAGAACCCGTGGTGCTGCCATCAACAAATTTTATTTATACTGGCTCCATCCAAAACTTTTCCCATTTCAACTTTTCAACTGTGGACCGAACAGCCTGCACTCACTAAAACAAATACCATCCCGGCGAACCAACAAAGCTTACTCATTCCTTCCTCCTAATTTACGTTATATTTATTTATGGGCCGTCTTTTACCACATAGGGTAAATTTCTTTTTGAGACAGAGAACATCCCTCAGTATCAATTGAATCCCAACTCTCTCTCTCCGGAGGAGTTTCTGCACACAAATCAGCATTATCTGAAACGCCATCTTTCCTAACACAGGGGGAGAGCGTTCAACGCAACTTCTGCCATTGAACAAAAAAGCTTACCGATATCGTGAAGATGGTCGCCTATCGAGCAGAGACGGCTCTGGTGTCCATCCTTCGACGCCATCTATCCAAAGAAAATGAGGCCCGGGCGTTGATTCGGGAGCTGTTTATTTCGTCAGCCGAACTTATCCCTGATGAAAACGCCAAAACACTCTCCGTCAAAATTCATCGTATGGGCAGTCCCATGCATGACCGTGCAATTGCAGTGCTGCTGGAGGAACTCAATGAATTAAACTTCTGCCATCCTGAAACAGGATGTCGATTTATTTACACACTGGTCTGACGCCATGAAAAGTGCCAATGCCAAGTGCGTCCGGATCAGGAAGTCTGAAATTGGAGGTTATAAAAAGAGGAATGAACAGAAGCCACGGTTATTCTCCCAATTGCAATGACAAGTCTCGCACTGTTTAAAGAACCTTGCGACTCGATTCATCTCGATCCCAACCTGTGTAACCTTGTATTCGTGCATGTTTATTTGCTTGTAAGCGTGATTTCAAATTAACATACAAATATATTAAGACTTTTGGCCACAACTGAATTTTTTTTAATAGTTTAAATAAGGCATTGTGATAGTTTTTTTCTTCATTTTTCAGTAATTCTGGAAATTTTTTCTTTAACTCATAACTTCCTAAACGACTTCGTGTTTTTATTTTAAGCAGACTATTCAGGTTTGCTGGAGCTCGGACTAAAGAAAAGCAAGACTCAACGGAGGTTCGCTCATGTCTGATGAAAAGAGCACGAATATAGCCGTCATCTGCGATAATGAGAGGAAATGAATCAAAACGCTTTCGGCCTTCTTGAGATAAAGCATAAACACCTGTTCCAATCATTCCTTCCTTGATATAGGGCAATTGCTGCCAAACCTCATAATAAGAATGTACTGCCCAAGATGAATTTCTTAAGTCCATTTGCATCGTCGGAGAGGCTGCAAGGAATTTTCCAGACCGTAAAACCTGAGCTATTTGACATATTGAGTCAAGAGAAAGGACTACATCGGCATCCTGGTAAAATCTGGGAAAAAAATGCGCCGCAGTATCTCCCAGATTCAAAGCATTAGTTTTAGAGGGTATGGGGGTTTCGATACATTTAACAGCAGCGCCGAAAGAAGTAACAACCTCTACTGTTTTATCAGTGCAGCCATTACAAACAACTATTATTTCTAATAAGCCATTGGAAGCTGCTTCTGCAAGTGGTTTGAGTGCTGCAGCGATGACCTTTTCTTCATTGTGCGCTGGAATGATGATCGAAGTTGTTTCAGTCATGACTGTTTCTCTCTTCGTGCATTATTTATGTGAAGAAGTTTAGACCTGATTTAATTATTAATGACGGTTTTGAAGTTGCAATTATTACAAAAGGTTCATCCTTCATTACCAGTAATTATACAGATGGTTTTGCTTAGAAAAATCTTTCTGGCACAATTGTAAAGAAGAATAATTAGAACAAAATTAGCAATTACTTGCAGTACTGCCATGCCCACCATGCCGTAGGCTTTGGCAACAGGTAACATCAGACAGGCCATGATTAAGGCACGAATGAAAGTGAAATTACGGTTAATCTCCGGCTTTCCTTTGGCCATAAAGAGATTGACGAAAATCATGCTGAGCATAATCAGGAGTGCATTTACCGTGAAGATGGCAAAAATCAGCGAAACCTGCTCAAAATTTTTTCCATAAATTGTGGTTATTATCTGTCTCTGAAAAAGAAAACTGATTACAATAAATGGTAGACATATTAGCGAAAGAGTACCCATTAATTGGCTAATTGTCTTTCGTAATCTTTCTGGATTATCCTGTCGTTCGGCAAAGGCAGGCATCAAAATCGGATTAATAATCCTGGCAAACAACTCGCGCGGGATATAGGCCAGCCCCACCGCGAAGCCATATAGGCCCATCAGTTCAGGACCCAGCACCTTCCCGCCCATCAGGATATCAATGTTATAGGCAATATAGGCAAAAAAAGGTGATCCCCACATGCCTTTGCCAAACCGCCCAAGTTGGGTCATGCTTTCGTGATGATAACTCAACTTTGGCAAGAACGGACAGAAGATATAAGACATCACGAGTTTGAGAAAACCTTGACAGACAAAACCAATCACCATTGCCCAGGCATTGCGCAGGATAAAAGACAAAATAATAGTTAAAATAAGACCTGCAAAACTAGCACTCTGCATATAGCCTACTACCTTGGCAAAACGGAATTGTTTTTCAAGTAAATAAGTTTGTGGACTGATTAAACCGTGAAATAATATGCTCAAAAACGCTATCCGTACCATGAAATAGAGTGTTTGGATATCGTAGCTGGCTATCACCTGTTCTCTGCCGGAAAAATAAAAATTGCAGGCTAAAGGTGTCAATATCCAAGCGAGAATAAAAAGAATAATCCCGCGCATTGCTGAGAACCACCAGGCCATATTTTGAAATTCTGGTTTATCTCCGTCTTTATTCTGAATCACACACTGCTTTATCCCTACCTCTGTCATACAATCAAACAAACCGGTGATGCTGGCAATCAACACAACCACGCCCAGGTCTTCAGGCAACAGTAAGCGGGCTAAAATAATTTTGCTCGCAAAAGCCAGAATTTTTTCAGCGATATTCCCGACTGACAACCACGCCGACCCGCGTAGAAAGCGGGCCTTCAGCGAATCCCCTGAAATGTGTTTTCGGATCTTGTCAATCATGTGAATTTCTTTTCTAAGGGCCTTCGCTGTTTTGAGATGGTAATTTGGAAATGTTAGGAGCATGAGCATGTCATGTCAGGAAAGGTCAAACCCTTCGAGTGCTCGCAAAAAACGATTGTAGCCTTGATTGCCCTGCCCTTCATGCTGACCTGAAAGTTGTGATGGCGAAGGAACGGTAAGCGCACCCTCACCTCCAGCGGGGTCTCAAGCTCAGAAAGATGAGCATAGGTAAATCGAAAGTGCTGTAAGCGTGGTACCGAACACCAGATTCCAAGACACCCCTCAAAACAGCGAGGTGCCATGGCTTCTTATCACTGCATTGGCTTCAGAAGATCTTAATATCCAGGAAAGCAGACATGCTTTCGAAGTGTTTATCCAGTGAGTAAATCTTGGAATCATTCTGTATCGCATTTTGAGCAATGATCAAATCTGGAATTCCAACACCGTTCAGCCCATTCTGTAAGCATAAATATTGAAAATCGATTAACTGACCCCAGCTTATCATTATTTTTAATTTGCTGATATGATGAAGTAAACTTAAAAGGTTTTTTGTTTTCTTATCTTTAAAAATGGAGCCAACTCAGCAATGATCAGATCATTTGTTACTACCTAGGAGTCTGTCGGAACGAGAGTTTGCAACATCGTTGAGTTTTTGGCTGGTCA
>JAFLLC010000104.1 GCA_019162745.1 Deltaproteobacteria bacterium
CTTGGTTATAAGGAACCGCAGGTGAGAAAAGCGCTGGCGGGGCTTGATGCCGGTGAGGGAGTCTCGGTGGAAGGGCTGCTGAAGCAGGCATTGAAAACGTTGATGAAGTAAAAAACTTTAAAACCAACCCTTCCCCGATCCCCTTATCAGGGGAGAGCCTTTAAAGTCCCCCCCCTGACAAGGGGGGGCTAGGGGGGAGTGGTTCTGGCAGAAGCGGTAGTTATCCTATTGTAACCAGCTTTTCGCGCGGCCCATCAGCGACCACACGTCCTCCGTCCAACGCAACAACACGCTGGACAGTGCTGAGCATGATGGCACTGTGTGTTGTCATTATAAGCACCGAGGAGCTGTCCAGAAGTTTCGGCAAACGTTCCGCCAGCATCCGCTCACTTTCGGGGTCCAGCCCAAGTGTCGGTTCGTCCAATAGCAGAATACGGCTGGACTGGGCAAAGACACGTGCCAACGCCACCTT
This sequence comes from Deltaproteobacteria bacterium, assembly GCA_019162745.1. Taxonomy (GTDB): domain Bacteria; phylum Desulfobacterota; class Desulfuromonadia; order Geobacterales; family Pseudopelobacteraceae; genus JACRCG01. Next base: position 473 of record JAFLLC010000104.1, read on the forward strand.
CTGACGTTGCCCGCCGGAAAGATTGCCACCACGCTCGTTCAGCAGCATACCCAGCGACATCCGGCCACTCTGGAATTCGCTTTCAAGCCCGGAAGCCCATATCGCAGCAGAAAAACGATTCCGGTCCCTGCTCCCGGCAATACGCAGATTATCCTCCAGCGTGCCGGCAAACACCTCAGGGTCCTGCGGCTTATATGCCATCCAGCGCATACGATCAAAACGTGCGATATCATCCAGTGCCAAGCCATCAATAAGTATTTGCCCGGCATCCGCCCGGCAAAGACCGGCAATACAGCGCAGCAAGGTGCTTTTGCCTGCGCCAGGTCGGCCAAGCAAAGCGATACGTTCACCAGGATTAACCGAAAACGAGACCGCTTCAAGCGCCGCCGGACGTCCTTCATAATGCTTACCAAGACCGATAACGGCAACATGACCCACCGTCGTTGGTCTTGGTGTACAATCTCGCTCTACAACGGCTTCCAAACTACTTTCCATACGTGCTGCAGCGCGCTGAAAATCCTGCCACTTCCCAACTACAGCAAATAACGAGGCGACCATTCCCATGGCTCTGTTAGCTAATAATGTACAAGCGATAAGCTTACCGGTACTCATCATTTGCGCATGAATCAGGTATACTCCAGCAACCAGCATCACCACCGTTGTAGATGTTTGCATTACCGAAGAGAACATCCCCATCTGACTCACGGCTAAACGCCTTTTAGCATCAAAACTCGCCGACTGTTCGGTCAGTTCTCGCCAGCGCCGCAGAAAAGCACCCGAACCGGGAGCTGTGCGAGCCACATCCAGACAACTCAGGACTTCACCCATAAAAGTCAACTTGCGCGTGTTGTTCTGCTCCGCCTCTTTGTTAAGGCTGTTTATCCGCAGCTGCATCAGCAGTCCAACACCCGCATACAGCAGCACAAGCAATATGGCTACAATCATGAGAGGCCAGGCGATGATGCCTATCACCGTCAGGTAGAGCAGCAAAAAAGGAATATCCGCAACCGAGAGCAGATAGCTGGACGAAACAAAATCACGCGATAAGGTCAGGTCACGGTAGTTGGATATAAAACGGGAGAAGCCTCCTGTAGGCAAATCTACCTGAGAAACCAGTTTAGCCCAGAGCGATTCGTCAGCACGCAGAGTCAGGTCCATCCCGATACGCTCGGTAGACCAGCTCCGCACAAGGCGCATGCCGGTGTCGGTGGCAATATAGAGCGCCATGCCGAACGTCAGCGCCCACAACGTCTCAAACAGGCCATTTTGTGCAATTTTGTCGTATACCAGCAGGGAGAACAGCGGCAGCAACAGCTGGCCGGCATTAATAAAGAGGCTGGCAATGCCGACTTCGGCCCAGGCGGCACGTAGCTCCGGCCAGAGGGTGGTCAGTGAAGCAAAACCGCCCGTTTTAACTTTGGCCAGTGGCATACGCATCACCACCGCCTCAACATATACATCGCTATCCACATCCACGGCATCAGGCAACGGTGAACCATCAGGACCGATAAGCAGCCAGCGCCCTTCGTGCCGGTGCAACAGCATGAAACTGTCCTCTGCAATCTGCAACAGGGCAAGATCACCCGGCAGAAGAAGGGCCTCTCGAAGCGGGCCGGTAACATACCGCGCGGCAAGCCCCAAATGGTCAAGCCGCTTGGCTTGTTTCGACCAGTTTTTGGTGTTTGCAACGAGACGTTTAAAGACCGTTCGCAGCAGAGATGCGGCGGCTTTGTTGGCACCGCAGAGTATGTCAGTGGTAGCCAGCAGGGCGTGTTTGTCTAGTTTGTTAACGGGGGCTGTTGTTGCATGGGATACTGAATTGTCTGGCATTATAGAAGACTCTTGGTTAAATTTTGTGGGTGCCTGGTCCTGATTCAAAAAACGCTCAAAAAAATCAATTGCTTAAAATATTGTTGTCCGTTCGCTCTGCCAGAGCGGCTATATGGGTAGCCGTCAAACTGAGCCATCAGAAGTCCCTTTTACCGGCTTCAAAACCCCCATGCACTTCAATGTGGAAATTATATTCTTTTATCGCCTCTTGTTATCTTCCAGTCATTTCTGTCCAAGTTATTGAGACTTCACCGCCGCCTCAATAACTTGCAGAAATTCACGTCGTCAACTTATACTTTCATTGGAAGAGCACTGTTGACATTCATATTTACCAGCTTTTTAGCACACGGCAGCGGGAAGCGTGAGTCTCTTTGTCGCTTGTTAATTTCAGGCTGTCTGCCAATGCAACGCAGCGATCTGTGTGTTGCTCGCATTAAAGATTGTATAGTCTGTATAGTGGGTAGTTACACTGTTATTGGTGTTAGCGTAATCGTTTGTAACAACATATTCGCCGGCGGCGTTGGCACTGCCTTTCCCATCGATAACAATGCTAAACTCCGTGTTTCCTGTCCCCTGCAAGTGCAGTATATCGCCACTGTCTGCCTTTATGTAGAGATGTGAGTTGTTAGCGTTGTCAACAATCGTCTGAATTCCCTGAGAGCCGGAAACATTGCCCTGATAGTTCAGCGTAAGACTGCTTGCAACGCCATCAGCAACATTGATTGTGTCAACATAATTGGTTACAGCGGCAAGCGCTGTCAGGTCGTAGCTTCCGGCAACAAGATTTTCAATGACCATTACGTTACCGCCGGTACTGCCAATATCTCCAAGCCGTGTGACACCACCATCAACAATAGTAGGCAGGTTGGCTGTATTAACATCTACATGTATGATGTCATTGCCATTGCCACCATACACCCAGTCATGCCCTGATTCAGCAATGATCTCATCATTACCGTCATAGCCGTAGATATAGTCATTACCTGATTGTCCATCAATCCTGTTGCTACCGGTATCGCCATAAAGATAGTCAGCAACTCCGCCAGCAGTTGGGTTTATGTAGTTTGATCCAGTAAGGTTCTCTGTGTTTGCAATATAAACACCACCTGTATTTACGTTACTGCTGTTACTGAGTGTTATATTAACAGCATTGGCGGTCACAGCTTCATAAGAAACAGTATCTGTGCCACCACCGCCATCCAGTACGTCAGCGCCACTGCTGTAGTAAAATATGTCGTTTCCTGCCCCACCTTCAAGCCTGTTTGCACTGGAATTGCCAGTCAGCAGGTCATTACTGTCAGACCCGATCAGATTGGAAATGGCAGTTAATGTATCTGTATCACTACCGTGGGTTACGATACCAGTGGTAAGATTAGCGATCACGGCACTAATGCTGGTTGTATAACTGACCGTATCCAGACCTCCGCCACCCAAAAAACTATCGGCACCTGCCCCACCATTAAACAGGTTTGCGGTACCATCACCGGTAAGTGAATCATTATGAGTAGAACCAATGACATTTGCGAAGCCGGTTAAGCTATCAGTAAAGCTGCCGTGGCTTCCACTGCCAGCAGCAAGGCTGACCGTTACACCGGCACTGCTGCTGGCATATGAAACCGTATCTGTGCCGCCATTGCCGGTGAGTGTGTTAGCTCCATCACCGCCGTCAATTATATTAGCCAGACTGTTTCCCTTCAGCGTATCACCATAGCTAGATCCAATCAGGTTCTCTATGCTGGAAAAATAGCTTGAACTCATATCAACGTTGACGGGTGCACTATAGCCAGCATAACTCACCGTGTCAGTACCGCTACCACCTTTAAAGGTATCGGTTCCCCCACCGCCACCATTAAACAGGTCATTACCGTTACCACCTTCAAGGGTATTGTCTGTGATGTTGCCGGTCAGGATATCCTCATAGGCAGAACCAATAATGTTATCAAAATTGATCAAACCATCCGTACCAAGGCCGCCAGTCGCTGTACCAGCAGCAAGGTTTACAGTAACCGCTGCCAGGCTGTTGGCATAGGTTACTGTGTCAACGCCATTACTGCCTCCGCTAAGAGTATCATCACCAAGTCCACCATCTATGGTGTTATTTCCGCTATTTCCGGTAAGCACGTCTCCACCGCTGCCACCAACAATATTCTCAAAGTTTTTAATCTGCTTTCCTAAAGCAAAATCTGCCACCGTTGCATTTGTATCAACAGCATCAGCCAGGGTAATAGTTACTTTGCTGCTTGTTGAGGCAAAGCTGATTGTATCACCAAGTACTCCGTGTGCCGTACCATCAAGATTGTCAGCAACACCGGAACTGCCGATACCGGCATCAAACCAGTCATCGCCGTTGCTGCCTATAAGAGTGTCGATATTTGATGTGCCGATAATAACTTCAACATTCTGCAATGTATCAACACTGGTGCCATCATGGGTTACGGTAAAGGAGTCATTACCACTTGCGGTTATGCTGATGCCGTTTACAGATTCTGCATAACTGACAGTATCTATCCCGTCATCACCATCAAATGTATTTGCACCACCGGCGCCAATCAGGATATTGTTTCCATTATCACCGGTAAGTGTGTCAGCAAAGTAGGAGCCACGCAAATTTTCTATGTTTTCTAATATATCGCCAGAAGCATGCAGGCCGCTGGTTGTATTACTTGACAAAGAGACCGTAACACCACTTGAGGCGTGCTGGTACGAAGCCCAGTCATTGCCATCACCACCGTTGAGGATATCCGCTTCCTCCAGGCCTTCCAACACATCATCTCCGCTACCGCCATTGATAGTGTTGGCACCGGTATTCCCAACGAGGGTATCATTGAGACTGGACCCAGTCAGATTCAATACATTATTAAAACGGTCATTCTCAGCATCACCAGTCTGGGTGACAATATCTGTGCCTGCTTCCCAACCACCTGTTTTACCGTTGTTAAACTGGTACGAGTTGGTTATGGACGTGCCTACCATCAGCGCAGCAGTGAGACCAAGGTTTGGTGATGCGGCGGTGGCTGTTACAACAGTATCCCAGCCGGTAATTCCTGCATGGGCATAGCTGACAGTGGCGGTATTGGAACCGGCAAAGTAATCTCCCCCAGCCAACCCTTCAAGCGTGTCATTCCCGCCATTGCCGGTCAAAGTATTGTCGCCACTGTTGCCATACAGGATATCGGCAGAACCACTCCCATACAGGTTCTCAATATTAAGGAGCGTATCACCCGTAGCATCACCGGCAAATACAATACCAAGGTTATTATTTTGTGTGGCAGTCATCAATGAAACAGTAACAGCAGGACTCCAATAATCATAGTACGCCGTATCAACACCTGCACCACCATCAATAAAATCTGCTCCATGCCCTCCTTGCAGGACGTTATTGAGGCTGTTTCCAACGATGACATCATTATAGTAAGAGGCATAACGTATGTGCTCTATGCCGTAGAGGGTATCTGTCCCACTGCCGCCAGTAACCGAACCGGTCTGCAGAGCCGTTCCTCCGGCACTGATCTGCCCGGTAAGCGGATCAATATTGGTTAGCGTATCAGTCAACTGGATATTCAGGGCGCTGCTCGCATTGCGATAATCCAGATAATCAGAGGTGGCTGAACTGTTGGCTGTAAATATGTTGTTGTTGTTATCTGTAATGACCGATAGATAGGCTGAAGAGCCCAAGGTCTGTATATTTTCTATATTAGAATAATTCAGGTATGTCCCAGTCCAGTTGTTGTAGAGAGTTCTGACGGTCATATCAGTTGAAACATAGGTTGGACCACTGGTCATTTGCCAGACCAGGGTGTCATTACCAACACCACCATCAGCGGTATCAGTAACCCAGTCCAGTAATGCGCCATTATTGCTTACAACGTTGGCTCTAAATATCAGTCGGTCATCACCTGCCCCGCCATCCAAGCTGGTAGCTCCGTAGGCATCATCAATCAGCGAATCATCGCCGTCATCGCCATACAGACGGTCTGTACCACCCATGCCGTAGAGGAAATCATTTCCTGTACCGCCATATATAATATTGGTGTTGGCATCACCAGTCAGGGTGTCATTGTATATGGATCCGGTCAGGTTCTGGATAAGGGTAAATGTGTCACCTTCTGCATCAGCTCCAAGACCGCTATTACTTGTCAAAGAGACTGTAACACCAATTCCTGAGCCTGTTGTTGTTTCAAGGCTGTGTTCGTAAGAAGCAGTATTGTTGCCAAGACCGCCGTTCAGGCTGTCTTCCCCGCCTAATCCCTCCAGAATATCGTCTCCACTACCACCAGAAATGATGTTGTTACCAGAGTTACCAAGCAGGTTATCGTTAAAATTTGATCCTTCCAGGCTCTCTATTCCGGAGTAGGTATCACCTGCTGCCATTCCTTCTGCTATGAATCCAGCCAGATTTCCGGTAAGAGGAGCCAGTGCAGCCCTTACGTAGCTGGTTGCATGGGCATAACTGGCTGTGTCATTACTACTTGAGTCAGAGGAATTATTACCACCATACAAGGCATCAGCGCCTGCCATCCCTTCCAGTATGTCGTCACCCATACCACCGTAGATCACGTTATTGCCATCATCACCGATCAGCAGGTCATTAAAACCTGAACCAAGCATGTTTTCTATGCCGGAGTAGGTATCATTTGCCGCATCACCAGCAACAGCAATAGTTGTTGTATCTGGTGGAGTTCCTTGAGTGAAGTCGGTTGTAAGTGATGAAACAACGGCAGCATTGGCGTGGTTATAGCTAACCCAGTCATCACCTAGTCCGCCTATAATCGTATCAGCCCCTGCCAGACCTTCCAGCGTATCATTGCCCTGACCACCAGTAAGGATGTTGTCTCCACTGCTACCAATCAGGGTATCGTCGTAGTCAGACCCCAGCAAATTTTCAATACTCTCATAGGCATCACCCAGCGCATCACTATTTATGGTAAGTGCAGTACCGTTAGTTAGTGTCGCTACATCTGTAAGTGAGGCGGTAAGACCGGTAAGTGTTGGCTGGTCTATGTATGCGGCATGGGCATAGCTTGCCGTGTCGCTACCGGTACCACCGATAAGGCGATCTTCGCCACCCATACCTTCAAGAATATCATTACCGACTCCGCCGTTAAGTATATTCCTGTTGATGTCTCCGATCAGCGTATCAGCTAATCCTGAGCCTGTGAGGTTTTCAATGGAGTCAAAACTATCGCGGTAGGCATCATTTATCTGAAGCACTGCCTGACCGTGCTCCAGATAAGTAGTAAGCGTTGCCACCACTCCCTGACCGGCAGTGGCATAGCTGGCGGTATCGCCGCCGGCAAGATCAATGCCGCTCCCGGTCTGTATGCTGTCTCCGCCAAACAACTGGTCGCCGCTGCCGCCACCAATCAACAGGTCGTTACCAGAACCACCAGTAAGGATATTACTGATACTGTCGCCTTCCAGGGTATCGTCATGGCTTGACCCGAGCAGGTTCTGGATCTGAATGAATGTGTCTCCTACGGCATCACCGGTATTACCTGTTGCATCATCAGGAGTTAGCAGGGATACTGTTACCGCATTGGCTGCATTGGCATAGCTGGCTGTGTTGTTGAGGTCAGTTGTAGTGGAAACAGCACCACCAATCAGTACGTCACCATGTCCAAATGCGTCAACGCCTCCCAAACCTTCAAGAACATCATCGCCTGCCATACCGGTCAGAGTATTGACAAATTCATCCCCCTGCAGATGGTCATCAAAGGCAGACCCTTCCAGATTGCGAATATTCTGATAGCTGTCATCCTTAGCTTCGCCGGTGTTTATATTTGTATGGGCAAGAGAGACCGTAACACCGTCACTGCCTTCTACCGGTCCGGCATGGGCATAGCTGGCCGTATTGTTGAGATCCGTACCGGTACCACCGATCAGGGTATCAGCGCCACCCATCCCTTCCAGTTTGTCATCTCCTGTACCGCCAGCCAACCTGTTAGCATAGGCATCACCAATAAGTGTATCGGCATAGTCAGATCCAAGCATATCCTCTATACCGGAGTAGGTGTCGCCTGCGGCATCGCCACTGGTAGTAACAAGCAAACCTGAGGTAAACAGAGTAGTGAGTGATGCGGCCACCCCCCCTGCTACTGTGTCCACGCCTGAGGCGGCCAGACCGGCACGGGAATAACTGGCAACATCATGGTCACCGGTGCCACCAATCAGCCTGTCTGCACCTGCCATACCCTGTAAGCTATCGTCACCGGCTCCACCTGTCAGGGTGTTGATACCTGCCTTGCCGATTAAAGTATCGGCGTAATCAGAGCCAAGCAGGTTTTCAATGTCTATGTAACTGTCACCAAAGGCATCAGTATCAGCACTATTGTCTGTGGAGGCGTTCATAAGCGAAGCGGTTATGGCCTTTGTAGAGAACGAATAGCTGGCTGTGTCTCCGGTTCCATCCCCACCATCAAGGATATCACCTCCGGCCATGCCTTCCAGTAGATCATTACTGGCGCCACCTAAAAGCTTGTTGACGCCACTATTGCCAATCAATGTGTCACCAAAGAGTGAGCCGGTCAGGTTCTGTATGTTGACGTAGCTGTCACCGGCTGCATCGCTGGTGTTGCTATAGGGATTGGTGAGTGAAGCAACAACACCTTCGCCAAAAGCACCTTCCCAGTTTTCGTAGCTGGCAGTATTGTTACCGGCGCCGCCATCAAGGCTATCAGCTCCGGCCATACCCTGTAGCACGTCGTCACCATCACCACCAAATAGAATGTTTACCAGTTCATTGCCGATCAGCTTGTCGTTAAAGGCAGAGCCCTCCAGGTTTTCTATGGAATCATAGGTATCACCTTCTGCATTACCACTGGATACTGGCACTGCACCCTGCTTGAAGTCACCACTTACGGTGAGCGAAGCGACAACACCATCGGCGCCTTCATGAGCATAGCTGGCAGTATCATTACCATCACCACCAACCAATGAATCATAGCCCCCCATCCCTTCCAGCGTGTCGTCACCTTTACCACCGTTAAGAACGTTGTCTGTCCCATTGCCGATCAAAAGGTCATCAAAATTACTACCGGTTAAGTTTTCGATATTATTGTATGTATCACCGGCAGCATCGCCACTTTGAGTCACACCGCCGATGGCGGTAAACGAGACAATAACAGGGCCGACTGCACTGGAGTAGTCAGCCGTGTCTACACCGGTTCCTGTGCCGCCATTCAGGATATCTCCACCTGTGCCACCGATGAATACGTTATTACCTTCACCGCCATTCAGGGTGTCATTACCTGCACCACCATTCAGGCTGTCATTACCGCCTGCAGCAATGAGGGTATCGTTTCCGAAGCCGCCCACTAGTGTGTTGTTACCACCACCACCATTCAGGATATTTGCCCCGTTATCGCCGGTAAGAGTATCATTGCCACTGCCACCGGCAATATTCTCTATACTTACCAATGTGTCACCAGCAGCATCTCCACCAAGACCTGTATTGGTTAAAAGACTTACGATAACACCAGCCGTATCATGGCTGTAACTGGCCGTATCTACACCTTCTCCGCCATCGATAGTATCAGCATCAGCACGTCCTTCCAGCAGATCATTACCTGCCAGTCCACTCAAAATATTAGGGCCGGAATCTCCGGTAAGCGTATCAGCGTAAATGGAGCCCTCAAGGTTCTCAATACTCGAATAGGTATCGCCAACCGCCTCGCCAAAATTGTTACCGCTATCAGTCAGATCAGCAGTAACGGGAGCTGTTGCATCCCGGTAAGTTGCCGTGTCGCTGCCTGATTCACCATAGAGCTTGTCACTGCCAAGTCCGCCGTTTATGAGGTCGTCACCGACACCACCATAAAGAATGTCATTGCCGGTTTCACCGTAGATCAGGTCATTTCCTGCCCCGGCGTGCACAATATCATCACCGGCATCGGCATGAATCTCGTAGCCCGTGCCTCCTGACGGCAGTACCATCATCTGCTGATCACCGGAATCCATAACAGTAAATTCATCCACGGTGACGGCATTACGCCAGGTCATCGGCATCTGAGAAGTGAGCTCAACCGGCACAAGGGTTCCGTCGGCGAATTCAGCCTTCCCGTTTACGGTGACATCGCCGATAAAATCTACCGGTGTTGAGGTGTTGCCAACGGTGTACTGAACATCAATATTTATTCCATTTTCCTTGTAGTCAGCGTGCAGCGTCATATCAACTGACCATACATTAGAGTAACCATCCACCTTGCTAATGCCACTGCCTGTGAGGTCAAAACCGGATATTTTGACAATCTGGCCGGCGGTCAGCGTAAAATTAACGCTGTCAACCAGAGCAAAGTTGTTGAAAGTCAGGTGAAGGGTCTTAACCCATGTGGCTTCGCTGTCGCTGAATGTGCTGTTGTGGTCGATAACGTCATTGCCGGTTGTGCCTAATACCTTTTCCACACGAGCCTGATTGGAAGGAGCAGCGTTGACCGCCAGGGCCGCCGGGTCGCTGGCGAGGGAAGGATCATAGGCACCGGACGGCAACTCTGTCCCTCGTCCGCTCGGCGAAAGTTTAAAGTTACTGGAGGTGTAAAGTTGCGCCGTGAATGTTGGCGGCCCGCCCGGACCAAAATCGAACACCCCTGTCTGTTCCTGTGTTGCATGCCCGGTACGATAAAAAGGCGGTGATGGGGTGGATACAGATGTCACCGTCGCCGGGACTTCACCCTCCCCTTCACCCGAACCACTACCGCCAAGACCGGGCCCCTTACCGGTCAATGCAATACCGCTGCTTACCTTGGCCATCGGTGCAGGAGCTGCAAATGCTTCAGGTGGCGCCTCATCACTCGTGGTTGCATACTCTTCGGTTGGCGGTTGGGCAGCGTCAATGTTTTCACTGACTACCCGCAAGCTTCCTGCTTTGGCGGGGTTACTGATGCCGACCATTTTAAAGAGATTACTCAGGGTATCTTTGGAGTCATCGAAAATTACCGTGTGAGGTATATCACTGATTGCATCCAGCGCACCATTGGGAATTATGACAAAGGTCCCATCTGAGAACGTGAGCAGTAAATCGACGTCTGCTACATCAACCGCTTGAAGCGTCGCCTCACCATGAGAAATGGTAACGGTCCCGTCTGGCTCTACAACTGCACGCTCTACATTCTGACCTTGAGCAAGCGCTTTCAGTAATATTTTGCCACGTTCAATACTGGTCTCGTTTGCCATGTACATATCTCCTTCATCCTACTCTCATCATACTGAAGAAACTAAGCCCAACACACATCATCGCCTGATTTTTTTAATCATATAATCTATTTTCTCGTTACACCTGTTGCTTCGAGATAAGACTTGAGCGTCTCGTTTAATTTTTGCTGTTCTTCGACCTGAAGTATGAGCAGCTTGTGTGTTTCTGTCGAATCGCCCGCCATACGCACGATTAACTCCGACATTTGGGTCAGAACCTCGCTGTTACCCTTCTCCATGATGCCAAGTATTGTGCCGAGTTGCCTGCCCAGGCGTTGCAACTCACCCCGAAAATTATTACTCGCCTCAGTTTGCTCCGTAAGTGTACGCAACATATCACCGCGCTGCTTTTGAAAATCGTCAATTTCAGTACTAAGTGTGCGTTGCTGCAAGCGTGTCGATTCAGCCAGCCGTTCTTCAATACGGGTCAATATGCGGGCTTCATCACCTGAATACACCCCTCCAGATCTGACGTTGTCGCCAACAGACTCCGCATGAGCAGTGGTTATTGCATTTGTGCCGGTCGAATCAGCCGCTGGAGACCCCCCACTAGTAACAGCGGTGGTAATAAATTGATCCGAGCCAACCCCGGTTCCTTGTCCGGCGGGGGCCGCTGCAGTTGGCGCCGTAGTTATATTCATGGCAATCGGCTGCGTTGGACGTGCAACAACATCCCTGGCAGAGACAGCATCACCACGCAGATGCCCAAGACCTAACTTGAGTGCGCCTTTGCTATAGGTGAAACCATCATTGGCAAGAGCGAACTCAATATGTTGAGCGACCTCAGAACCGAGCAGGGAAAGAATATCACCTTGAAAACGGCGTATCCCAACCATCATCAAGCCGAGAACAATCGATCCCAATAAACCAAATAGTGACGCTGAGAAAGCGATCCCCATTGACAGCATGGGAGCCTTCATCCGTTCAATCATATTGCGAAAGACCTCAATAGGATTGGCGGTACTCATGTCAAGATCAGCAAAACTTCCGATCAGAGCAGAGATGTCGTTAAGAGTGGCCAGCAAGCCGATGAAAGTACCGAGCAGGCCCATGCCTACCAGCAAGCCGGTCAGGTATTGCGGCAAGGCATTCCGGCGGGTCAGACGGGTAGCTGCCTTAACCAGTTCATGCTCTATGGCCGCTTGCTCCTGGTGGGAAATAGTGCGTCCCCCTGATGCGGCAATCATGCGCAATACATAGGAAATATCACCATCGTAATTGATGGCCATATCCTGCAGAGTAGCCAGATCAGTATTGGCACGGATAGCATTGGAAAATTCCAGGAGTGTTTTGGCTTCGCACATCATCCGTTGTACACTCAGCACGATGAGGGTACCGCCGACCAAAATTATAACAAAAATTGCATAGTTAATCTGCGGGTGCGGATTGCGCACTATTGTTGATTTGATCGCATCAAAAAAGAGTGCCGACCCCACCAACAACAGAGCAAAAGGAAGGGATACGAGGACGTAATACATTTTCAGTTGTTTCAGCATAGTTTCTCTCGTTAAATTGTATTTGTCGGCAAAACGCTACAGATGCTGCATGAAGTTTTGTGGCCAAAAGCTAAATCAGCGCGGAAAGCTCCATCGCTGAACTTCAAAAGCGGCGAAAGTATATAAGACAATATGGTCCGCTTGCCGACCACGATGTCTGCACTGGCAGGCATACCGGGAACCAGTGCTGCCGGCTGCCTGATACCGGTCAGGACAGTTGAAACGTCCACTTCGACGTTTACGCGATAATAGCGGCCACCTTTTTCCTCGTTTATCGTATCCGCGCTGACATCAGTGACATGGCCTTCAAGCGTGCCATATGTGGCATAATTATACGCACCAACACGCACCCGAGCTTGCAAACCACGCCGGAGATTGGCGCGATCATTCGGGTTTGCCCGTGTTTGAATAACAATACGTTGATCACTTGGCGTAATTTCCATCAATACTTCGCTGGGACGTACTACAGCGCCGATGGTGGTGATATTGAGCTTGTTGATCAAACCCGCTACCGGCGTGCGTACAATGTTACGATCGAGTCGGTCAACGTTAGTGCCAATTTCATGGCCTGATTTTGCAAGCTCTTCGCGGACTTGCGTCATAGCCGAAGAAGCTTCTGCACGGAAACGTGCGGTCGCTTCGTTCACCCGTGATTCCGCTTCAGACTGTGCTGACCGTATCCGTGGAGCTGCGTTGGTCGCTTCAGCTATTTGCGAGTTGAGTCTTTGCAAACGGGACTGGCTATCCAGTACTTCGAGTTCCGAGGCGGCATTATTTTTCCTCAAACCATCAATCACCCGATGCTGTTTTTTCGCCACTTCCAGCTCCTCCAACAGGTGTTGCCGCTTGGAAGTAACTTCGGTAAGCTCATTCCCCTTCTGCGTGCCTTGAGATCTCAGCACTTGCACCTCTTCTGCAAGCTGAGCGCGACGTGCCCGCCAGGCAGCAGTTTCGACGCGAATTACATTCTGGTCACTTATATTTTGGGGAAAGGTAATCGTATTAAGACCGTTAACCTCAGCCATGAGACGTGCTTCACGACCACGCAACGCATCAAGCCTTGATTGTTCTTGCCCCAGATTTGACCGTGTCTGAATATCCGATAATTCCATAAGTGCTTGACCGGCAATTACCACCTGCCCTTCCTGAACCAGAATTTTTCGGACGATTCCCCCTTCAAGATGTTGAACTATTTGCGACTTACCAGCGGGAATGATCTGTCCTTCCGTTCGCACTATAATGTCGACGTTGGTTAACCCCGCCCACAACATGACACAAATACTACCGGAAAGAAGTAGCAGTACAAATACCCGCTGTGGCGATAGATCAATAAAAAAATCATGAATCCTGCTGCGAATACCTTGTGACTTGGAACCTGTCATCGCGACCTCACCCGAACCAGCGAGGCATTGGCATTATTTTTCCCTTCACGCACCGAAACGTCAATACGATCTTGAGGCATCTTCATTTCAATCATCAGGTTACGAACAGCCATGGCACGGTAGAACCCCATACGCCTTGCCTCGGTGAAGCCGGTAGGAACTTCAACAAGAATACGCGACTTCCCGCTTGCAACAATTGTCTTTAGGGCTTCACGCAACTGGCCATACTCCGCCTTCGTCAGTGTAACCGCTTCATCGGTGAAACGTACGATGACTTCTGCATCAGTGACAATAGTTATATCCAGGCCCTTCTTCGGCAGCGGCACTCCAGCTGTTGCCGACACGATCTTCACAGCCTCTCCTCCCTTTGGAGGAGGGACCATCTTCGCAAGCTTCATATTCAGCAGATGAATCTCACGCTTCAGCGCGGCATTTTCCTTTATCGCGTCGGCCGAAAACTTCGGATCGGTATTTGTATCTGCCTTTTGGGTGACGACCGGTTTCTTTCCGGTTCCACCCAGGCTTGCCCGACCTAACTCCAGGGCAAACATGAATACTGCCACGGTCATGATCGTCAGCAAAAAAAGAAGATTAAGCACCAGATTGGTGACAGCATCTACATATCCTGGCCAGAAGATATCTGAGCCATCGTTACTATTACTTTCGATCGACATTAGAGTCATCCACCTTTAGATAATCATCGTTTAGCATTAGTAGCGGCTTCCCTGCAGCCCCAGGATTGTGCACATCTTTCGGAGTGACACCGTCGCTCTCCGCCGGAGCCGGAGTTGGAGTAGACTCCTCAGTCGCTAATGGCTTGGACACATCTTTCGGCGCTGCACCACTGGTATCTGCCGGGACCACAACTGGCGGCGGTTCTTCCGCAACAGGAGGTATTGTGACGCTTTTGGGTTCTGGTGTGCTGTCGTTGCCGGATTTAAGCGCCGAAATTTTCCCCGGCGTTCCTATTGTCAGCCTTACTATCTGAGTTACCGTGCTCATTTCAAGGACATGCAAATTTACCAGACGGACACGGGCCTGATAGTAACGGTCATACACATCAAGTAAGTCCAGCAGAGACTGGTTACCGGAAAGCATCCGTTTTGACATGGCCTCAGCAGCCGTAGACATCGATTTAAGTTCGCGATAGCCGGCATTGAGGCGCTCTCTGGTTGTTGTCAGAGTAGCATAGTTAGCAGACAGCATTTGAACAATACGGCGACGCTGATCATCCAGACGATATTTCAACTCGGTATATCGTGCATTGCGTTCAATATTATATTTGTAATCACTTCCACCACTGAAAAGGTTCCAGTTCAGCACCATCATAAGGCGTTTGTCGCGTTGACCGGCGGAACTGGTGTCCCCGCCTGCGTGCAAAGAGTAGTTGTCGGTGTACTCAGCATCAACACGCGGCAAGTAGCGGCTCTTTGCAGATAATTGGTCCATTCTTGCTGCTTGCACTTCGGCGGTTAACGTGGCTATTTCCGGGTTATATATCATCGCTGTGGTCACAGCAACATCAAGCGATTCCGGTAACATCAGAGCACCGACATCCGTAAGTTCCGGCAAGCGGACCATGCGAGGGACAAGGTTGGTCAGGCGAACAAATTCCACTCCGGCTGCTGCATGAGCAGATTCCTGCTCCAGACGAGATGACATTGCTCCCTGGCTGCGTGCTCTGACACGCGCCATATCAGAGACACTGGCGGCACCGGCACTGGCACGTTTTTCAATATAGACAAGCAGCTCCTTCAGCTGCGCCTCAAAATCGCGCGTCATATCGGTTTGCAAACGACTGGAGATAAGGGAAAGATAGGCGTTGACTGATAAAATATATGCATCACCGTCACTTGCGCGATAACTTTCATTCCGTGATCGTTCAATAACACCACGGCGGCGCCAATCGAGAAAGCTTGGCAGGTCGAACAGTGGTTGGCGTACCGTGAGTGCGACATCCGTGCGGTTATGCGTGTCAGAGGAGATCGGCTTGCCGGTGACTGGGTCGAGTGCAACAGAGGGTGCAGAATTTTCAATACCACTGCTGGCACGTACGGATACAGAAGGGAGTAGAATGGCAAACGCTTGTCCGGTTTGTGCTTTTGCCTGTTCGGTACGCATGTTAGCAGCCAGGCTTTCACGACTGAAATCCCGACCGGCCCGGATCGATTCCCTCAGGTTTGTCTCACCGATCTCACCGGCGGATTCGTTTTCCAGCAACTGATGGCGCACTATATTTTTGCTAAACTCACCACCGGCATCGGCAAAGACAGGAATCTCGAATTTGCCAACCAATCCCACCAGGCTCTGCTCTCCAGGGGTAACAAACTTAGCGGAACCTGTCGATGTCTCGTCCAAAAGTCCTTTGGCCGGGAAAGCTACTACCACATCTTCCGCCTGTGGAGCGACATTCTGCATAGGGTCTACAGGATCTTGGGCGGACTGGGCCTTTAACCCCTCTAACGGTGACGCAACAGGGGTTTGCTGGATGCTGTTGATGGCATCAAGAGCAGCTGTGGCGGCTTTGGCTGCGGCGTTCGCTGCATTCGCCGCAGCGTTGGCCGCATACGCAGCGGCAGCGGCAGCATTCGCTGCATTTGCCAACACACCGGAAGGCTTTGATTTTAAATCCGTGTCTGTACCGAGTGCAATTGAAGTCAATGTAAAAAGCCCGACAACTACCAAGGCGGAGCAAGCAACCCACCGTGAATACAAGCTTTTACAGCATATCACTCGAGTAGAAATTTTACTTAATGGATTTTGGTTGAGGACAATAAGCTGAATGGCAAAGGCTTAGTGATATTTAAACAAAATACGATATACGCCACCACTACATATATCAACAGACTGACCGGATTCGTCAGAGTAATATTGATATCCTACCTTGACGGAGTGCAAGCCGCTGTACAAGCCTACAGAATCACCATAATCTATATAATCCGGTATCAACACCGGCCTCTTCTCCCATAACACCATCGAATAACATCCAACCGCCAACCATCCGATTAGTCCATACACCGAAACGCTCAATATACTCTCCGGGCGTAATAGAAGCGGCAGATCCGATAACAGTTACCAGTTCCAGATGCCCTTTGACTTTGATCCGTAGTACGCAGAAACCGGCTTCCTCACTGTGAAAGGTTACCCGCTCAACAGAGCCGGAGAGTCGTTCGGTGGGAGTGTCACTGTTAGGGTGTTTGTACGTCATTTTTGTTTCTCAAGCTTCCCCACAGGGGCAATGTAAACACAGAACTCTTCCTCGCCATCCACACCCAGAAACGCATCGACCAGAGTTTGCTCGTATGCCGCTATAGCGCAGGTACCAGCACCGATGACCTCACAGGCAAGGTAGAGATTCTGACATACGTGCCCCGCATCCAAGGCAATAACCTTATATGATGCCTCTGCATAGCGCCATTCAGTCCGTTCCGGGATAGCGGTCCATAAGAAGGTGACTGCAGATTGGCCGGTAAAACTTTGACCTCTGGTTGCTGCAGTGAGGTGCCCCGCTAATTTATCGACTGCTTTTACAAAAACCAGGGAGTGATCAAGCGGAAGGTAACGATAGATGCCGTTTTCAAGGCCTTCAACCCTCAAAACTGCGAGATACGTTTCAAAAGGATGTCGACATCCTGCAGAAGGGACTGTACGCAGGACGGCTGCTTCATGGAGCTCTTTCCTGACACCTTGGGTGGCCCAGAGCAGAAAGGCCAGTTCATCAAGAGAAAGTGAATCGGCAGTAAAGCGGCGATGGCTCTCACGATTGGCGATAGCGGTTTGCAGGTCGCATGGTGGGATAGACCAAGTTTCCTGATTGGGTAACGGTATAATCCTACTGTCAGGTGGAACTGATTTCTGAACAGGGGGCGGTTGTAATCCTTCTGACTGCGCGGTCGTCCAGAAATTAACCACTTCCCGGATTCTGTCAGTTAAAAAGTATCTGCCGGTCTTTGTGGTAATAGGAGAGTCGTTCTTCATTGGCGTTCCTTTTATATTTACCGAACCAACTGCTCTACACGAAAACCTTGCGTCGTTAATCTTTCAAGGATTCCTTTATAGACGATGTCATCCATTACCGGTTGCCGAGCCAATATCCAAAGATACTGACGATTCGGTGAACCGACCACGGCATACTCATATTCCTTGCCGAGATCAATGATCCAGTAATCACCCCGAAACGGCCAGAAAAAAGTGACTTTAAGGCGAGCATTGTTTTCCGGATCAACCGACCAGGCACGTCCCTTTGCTTCACGCAGACGGCCATCTTTTCCATTCACGCAACGATTGATCACTTCAACTTCGCCATCAGGAAGCATCGTGTAGGTGGCACTGCTTTTTATGCACCCCTTCTGAAACGAATGATCGATGCGGGCTATTTCATGCCAGACTCCCATGTAGCGGATCAGATCGACATGCGGAACCGTTATCAATGGTGGAAAAGTTGAAGCCGCACGGCTGCTTCTAACTGCTACAAACAGGACGGCTGTAAAAACAGCAGTGGACAATATAATGAGTGACAAGCGCATTAGTCATATACCCCCGAATATCTAAAAGTCCTTTCAAGCCCCACGTTACACCACTTGTCAGGAAGAGTGCGGCAAACGGCCAGACGCTGCAGATAATCTGACTTGCTGCCCCGCCAACTACCATCAAAATACTGTAGTCGGTTCCTGAGAAGGCGTTCTTCTCAAGCCCTTTGCATACTTCGGTGATGGAGGCGTACCACTCTACCGCCAAAAACTCCGGTGCGTAAGCGACATTCTGCCGAAAACCACCTGTTTTGATAATCTTGCCCAGCTTAATATCATCATCCGGTCGGAGCCGGATAGTCTCGTACCCACCTACATGCCGGTAGGCTTCGGTTCGTACCATATTAAAGGCGCCAATCCCGATATGATAACGGCTCTTGGGATCTTTAGCCTTCCAGGGGCGGGAAAAGAGCGCAAAGATAACCATAAAAGAGGCGCCAAACATGCCGAGAAGTGTCGTCGGCATCTGGATGGAAGGAGTCGCTGCCAGGTGATCGAGGTGATTGTGCTCCATATATGTCACAGCACGGGCCAAGATTGTTGGCTCCATGATGATGTCGGCGTCAGTAAAGAGGAGATAATCGCCAGTGGCTTGTTTGCTGCCTACCCAGAGTGCGTGGTTTTTGCCCAGCCACCCGGCGGGGAGACAATCAATGTGGATTATGTTTAAACAGGGATTGGAGGCAGCCATAGTGTCAAGTATTTTTCCGGTTGCGTCTTCTGAGCGGTCATCAACAACGACCAATTCATAATTCGGATACTCAAGGTCAAGTAGTGATTGTAGTGCGGTGCGGATGTTGCGTTGTTCGTTGCGAGCCGCAACTATAATTGAAACTTTTTTTGGAGAGGTACCTGGGACAGGAGATGTATTCCGGAGGGCGTCAACTGAGCGGTTTCCGATTAACAACTCGATCGTTGCCATAATGGTGAACAAGAGCATCCCGGCGGCCAACCAGAAAGATAATCCAAGGGATGCCATGTTTTAAGAACAGGCTGCCAGCTTACTTTTCACGCTGTCAATCTTATCCTCCATAGTTTGATTCCGGTCGGTACGCGTTCCTGCCTTGATAGTCGTTGTGATGCGTGGTGCGCCCATTTCATGAACTTTTTCGTGGCATTGTTTGATGGCGGCAAAGACATCATCCCATTCACCTTCGATATTGGTTCCGTAGGAGTGAAGTGAGGTTTTCAAACCGGCTGCAGTCAGAACCTTTTCACATTCCACGATGTACTTGGACAGAGAGACACCAACACCAATCGGCACAATACATAAATCAACCAGTACATTCATGTTCCAGGACTCCTTTGTATAGCATTGCATTCCTCTTCAAGCTTGGTCGGTTCGATCATTTTCAGCAGTTCATTTTTGACAGTCTCAAGAGCTGCTTCATGGACAATAAGTCGGCTTCACTTGCAGAGCAGGTTGCCATTGAAAAATGTAGCTCCTTATGCTCGCACTTTCATAACCGGTACTTATAGCATCGCTGGCTGTCCGGTAGACGAAATAACACCACTCCACAGTCGACCGGATGGGTCAATTTTCTTTCGGCTGCTCGTTGCCAGCGTAATGGGTACATGAACAAATTGGTGATTCCAAAATCCGACGACCATATTAGTTCGTCCAGCCATTCCTGCATGAGCAGCATTGTGACCAAGTGACAAGCAGAAAGTTGTATCATGCGGATTCGCAGGCTGGCTTCGGATTGTATAGCTTGGGTCAATGTATTTCAGCGTCATTTCGACACCAATATCTGAAAAGTGAGCAATAATTTTCTCTTTGAGGAAAACACCAATATCGGCAAGTTTTTTATTCCCGGAAGCATCAACCTGACTTGAAGCAGTCATTAGCTCTTGTCCAGCACCTTCAGCTACAACAATTACCGCATGGCCGCGTTGTCGAATTCTTTTCTCAAGATCAGCGAGTAATCCAGGTAAAGTAAAAGGGGCTTCAGGAATCAGGCAATAGTTGACTTGGCAGTCCGCCATTGCTGTATATGCGGCAATGAAACCGGAATCTCGTCCCATTAATTTCACAAGACCCACACCGTTACGAGCCCCGAGTGCTTCAGTATGTGCAGCATAGGTCGATCTTCGTGCTTCTGAAACTGCTGTTTCAAAACCGAATGTGGTTTGCAGGTAAGAAATGTCATTGTCGATAGTTTTCGGAATCCCGATGACGCTGATTGATTTTCCTTTACGAGCAATTTCTTCTGCTATCTTAGCCGCGCCATGAAGTGTCCCGTCGCCACCTATGGTAAACAGAATTCCAATTCCAAGTTCTGAGAGCGTCGAGACCATCTCTGTTGGATCTTGATGACCTCGTGATGAGCCAAGAATCGTACCACCAGACTCTCCTATGCGGCTGACAAGTTCTGTGGTCAATTTGAGAGGTGTATGCCCGTAACTACGTACCAGGCCTTCATAGCCATAGCGAAAACCATAAATATTCTGAACACCGTAATGGTGATACAAACTCATAACTATGGCGCGGATAACGTCATTTGTTCCTGGGCAGAGACCGCCGCAGGTGACAATACCGCAGGCGATTGATGCCGGATCAAAGAAAATCTTCTGGCGTGGACCTGCCACCTCAAATGACAACGGCTCAATATTGTTGGCAACGCGCTGTTGAATCTCGTCAAGACTTGAATGATAGAGAAGACGCTCGTAACTATCACAGAAGCACTGGCTTGCCATCGGTGACGGATGCAGGTTCGTGCCAAGACATTGGACTTCAAAATCCTTCAAGGTTAAGTTTTTACTCGACATATATATCCTTATGGAGTTGTGCCATTTAATCTAAATCATGCGCCGAAACAATTGCGGCCACCTCAGCGGTAATCTAACGCCGCTTCCCGTAACCATCAACATCTATTTTTATGGCGTCAGCATTCAATGCCTTTTCTGGCATTGATCCCCGTGGTGTAGTAATGCTTTGTATCGCGCATGTCCGTTACAAGGTCGGCTCTGGCGATCAGTTCCGGGGTTGCTCCACGGCCGGTGAGTACCAGCTCCACCTGCTCCGGCCTACTGTCGATAAGCTCCCGTAACTGTTCCCAGGTTATTAGACCGAAATGGAGCGCAACCACGATTTCATCGAGAACCACCAGGTCGTAATCTCCACTGCCCATGGCCTCCCTGGCTCGCTTCAGGCCGTTGGCGATCAGCTCCACGTAATCCTGGGGCGGTTTTCCCGGCGAAAAGATGACCACATCATCCTTCAATTTAGCCAGCTCTTCAGTTGGAACGCTCCCCTCCTCAACTATAAAATAGGGTTTACCCAGTGTTTCCAGGGTCAGGTTGGGGGAGATATCCGGCAGGATGTTGTGTTCGCTGTAGATCTTCGACTTCATGAATTGCAGGAAGAGAACCCGCATGCCGGCCCCCAGCGCCCGGATGGCAAGTCCGATGGCGGCGGTTGTCTTCCCCTTGCCATCACCGGAATACACCTGCAGATAGCCTGTTCGTGACTTCACGCTCACCCCTTTGCAAATATTGACTTCAGGTTACTCTTGACGTAACAACCTGTGCATAAAATAATTGTACTCTGCAAATGGTTAGGTTAACCCAGGTTTCTTGTAATGAGCGGAGGTAAAGCGACCATACTCGGCGTCTGTTTTAAGGATGTGTTCTATGAGCCATTGCCTTAGAAAGGTGAATATCTCCAGAGGGGTTTCAGCCTTACCTTGTTTATAGTCCCGTTGAAAGTCCTGCAGGCGTTTTATGTAATTGTTGTGTTCAACAATATGCTGCTCATACTTGGGATAAGAATTTTCCATCATCCAGAGTTCTTCAGACACGAAATGATAGCTGACATAGTCAGACAATTCATCAAGAAGTTCCCCGCAGCATTCCGCAGGAGCATCGTTCACTAATTCTGTATGGGACCGGTTTAGCAGGTCAACCAAATGCTTATGGTGCTCGTCAAACGGTTCCACCCAAACCAGGAAGCTGTCATCCCATTCAACAACCGGCATATCATTTACCACCCATTAATTTGATAACAGCAATCATACGTGCAAGTTGGCTATTGTCAAGCTAAACAGCCAGTAAAACAATATTTCAAGGCAGTTACCTCAACGGTGCTGCCTTATTTCTTTTAATGAGTAATAAAGCCCGGAACAGGGTACCGGTGACAGTAGTCTTTCCGATACTAAAAATCACCCCCACAAAGCCTGACGCAATCCGGAACGTCTTTCAATTCTTTTTCCACATGCTGCAGTGAAAATTTCATCAGTACACCACAACTCGACTGAAGTGCGTGCACGGGTAAGACCGGTATAAATGATTTCCCGAGTCAATATCTGATTACTGAATGGCGGCATAACTATCAATACCCTCTCGAATTCAGACCCCTGACTCTTATGAACAGTCATGGCATATACTGTTTCGTGAGCCGGCAGTCGGTAGGGGGAATATTTCCGGGCTTCCCCGTTTATCGAGGGGAAATAAACCGACAAACCAATTTCACTTTCCGGGTCGTTAAGGGCAATGCCAACATCGCCATTGAACAGCTTGAGGCTATAATCGTTAATCATCACCATTACCGGACGCCCGT
>JAFLLC010000120.1 GCA_019162745.1 Deltaproteobacteria bacterium
GGGCAAACTCGTCTCGAAGCAGGCCAGGTTGCATCCTGCTGATAAGTTCATGGACAGTGAGCAAGGCATGCAGTTCAGACACGGTGAACCACAAGCCTGGTAACTCATGGTGTTTTTCTTCAGTGTCATTATCCTGAACGCGATCGAGAATATACCCGTCATGCTTTTTGTCGTAGCGAACCGGAGCACCCAGCTCGTCGCGCATCTTCTTAAGAGCTCGTTTAATCGTTGGCCAGGAACATTCCATCCGGGCCTCCAGGGTACTCCTGGAAATGGGATATCGATGGGACAAGAAGAGGGCGTGCAGGGTGTAGATGCGGTCAAATTGATTCATTGTTCTTATGGAAAGAAGCCGGAGTTCTTAAAAAGGTTCTGGTCCTATCTAAAGGAGAATCTTGGCTTTTGGAAATCAGAGATTTACTATAGTAAGGCTAACCCGATGACAGTTGGTTTACATCAGATATTCGATTTAGCAATATTAACTGCAAGCTGATTCGGAGTCTACCAACGGGCCAGAATAGGGTCTAGCAACAAGTTAGCTTTTTTTTAGGGAGCCGTTCCATTTTGGTTCTAATATCGTTATGATGCTGTCTTCTAAACCTGCCGCCAAGTTTAAATGAAAGGCTCCGAAGTGATGTAAACCATTATCAGGAAGCGCGTAGATATCAACAGACTTGCCTTCCACCAGAAGTTCTTTTAAGAGTATATTTCCTTTGATGTTCGTGAATTGGCTGGGGCCAGGCTTTTGATATCCGTAAAGTCGCTTCTTTAATGTCTGTGTCGTCTTTCCAACATAAAGAGCTTCGCCGTCAAAAATAAATGCATAAAGAATGTTTGAGGAATTTGCAAGGTCAGAGAGATTAGGGCTTATGCTCTCACTGAGTATTTTCCATTCACCAACTTTACGAAATCCGATATCAATCAATCTATTCATTACTCCTCTCAACCATCAACTTGGGACACCTTTTTATTTGGTAAATTACCCTTTGACAATCATTACACTCCCATTCCGGATCGTCACTCCTTATGCAACATCCACCATAAATTGTTCTTCCAGCACTTTATAAGGATCTTTCTTAAGAAAAATCAAATTAACGAGATTAAGGCTAGCTTCTTTGATTCACGAGCGCTTTGCTCGGGCATCTGGCGAATGCTTGCTTGCTTCGACCATGGTCAACGACTCCCACCACCATGTATGCTCAGCTGTGCGTATAGGAAGAGCATGAGGAAGATCAGGCCATGGATAGGCCTCACCGAGTTGCGTGAGCTTGTGAAGCTCCTTGCTTGGAACCTCGCGACCGTACCAACCACGACGCAAGAACAGAAGAAATGATTTCCATCTGGAAGGGTCGACAAATCTTGAGTGAAGCCGGCTGTGGCAAACAGTGCATATCGGATACGATGCTGGCGGAACCCAGCAGTATGGTTTTGAATAATCTTCTGCGTGTGTCTGAATCTTTTGAGGGGTCGGATCGCCGCACATTGCACAAGGTGGTTCCTTCGCAATAGACGGTGCCAAGGCACGCCCCATCGCGTTACGTTCATTTGGGCTATAGCCGTTGTACCATTCCATCGTTATCTCCAATGTGTAGAATGCCGATTGTGAGGCCCGATAGTATACTAGCCAATCTGATGTAAGTTGAAAAAAATCAACACCGATGTTTTGATTGCAAACATGATGGAGGTATCTACATGGAAAATGCAGTTCAACTGATTTTGTAACCACCATTGACGATCTAGCTCAAAATCAAAGGAGTTTTATACTTCGAATCCATGAGATACCTTCGCACCCACCTTTTTAAAGTAACGGACTTAGCCCTTCCTTGCCAATGAGACGGGATTAATGTGACTGCTTGGAAGGTTGCTCGGCAATCTGACTTTCTTGATCCTTTGCGTGCAAGGGGTGATAAGGGCCAGTTGGGATTGAAGAGAGAGCTATTCCATTGGCCAGCTTGGCGTATGGTACATAATCTGCCAATGCAGAATTAATAGCCGTAATTATAGCCTTAGCTACGAGTCCTCCAATTCCACCGCCTGTATTCCCACCAGAAAGATCCGCGTAAACGGTACCAGTATATTTCCAGAGAGTCTGATCACTCTTTGTTGATTTTATCTCGCAGGTAATCTCAACTGTGAGTCCGGCTGCTAGGACTAAATAGGACATATCCCATTTATTTATGGTCGTAAACATTACTGCGTCAGCGCCAAAGTACTCCTGAAATTTAGAAAGAGGCATATTGTAAAGCAGTTCTGAATCATAAATGCCCTCCATTTTAAGAATTTCAGACGTTACTTCATATGGAAATGTATAGAATCCACTAAGCGACAATGGCTCTTGAATAGTTGTGGAATAATATTCCTTTGCATCCGCTGCGGTGCTTCTGTTGATAGGTGGCAGGACAAGAATGGATAGAGGATTTTCTTCGTACATAAGAGGAAATTTTGTTGATTTCGTCACCATGGTTGGCCCACAACCAGAGAGGGATAACAACGATAAAGTTAGCACGATCAGGTAAATAATCTGTGGTTCTTTTTTCATAAATATCCCTTTATTAACTTCCAATTTTTTTGGCTTCGATCTCGACATCAACAGGTTTTTTGCCATTATCTTCGACAGATTTAATGCTATCCACGAGCCTGTCAACAAAGTGGGTTGACTCCGGATAGTTTGTTTTTTCGAGAGCAAAAAGCTCCATCGACTTAGTATTATTTCCTTTTTTTGCATACATATAGCCTAACTCACAACATACGCCAGGTGGTACCCGCTTGCTATGCTCACTTGAGCCATCAATAATGGCTTCAAGTTCGGCCATATGTTTGTCTCGTGATTCATCATTTGCATCTTTTCTGAAATGATAAAGGGTATTGGAGTAATTCCCCCAATAATACATAGGCGTTGGGGCACAACCACCTGACATGAATGCTGCAGCAATAAATATTAAAATTAGATTTTTTTTAATCATGGTACAGAAATCTCCCGAGTTGTGCCGTCGCCTATTAACAGCTCACGGTCAACTACAATTACACCATTTTTCAAAACTTGGATCCGATGCTTACCGGGGGTTATTTTATAGTGCGTTCCAGCCAGATTCACTTCCTTTGATCCTGTGTCCGACTGGATGTTTGAGCCACGTCCTTCGCCCAGGGGAAATGCAATGTTTTCATCTACCTTTGCAATGGCTCCAGAAGTATTTCCCCCGAAGGCAAGATACGCGGCAGGCTCAGCCACTGTAACACCTTCACGATAACCGCAACTTGTAAGGCCTATCAGAAACAAAATATAAACAATGTTCATTTTCATCTTCCTATCTCCTCAACGTGAATAGTTGAAAAATCTGGGTCAAGTTTTCCGGAAACTAATTCGCAAACCGAAACTTCATTTTCAAGAGTGTCCCCAATAAGTGAATTAACCCTAATTTGGGCAATCTTCCTTCCTGGTAAGGTTATCAGAACATTCGTTTGTGGATTTTTTACTTGCTTACCATTCTCAATAATATCGAACAGTTCGCCCAGTTTGATGCCCTGTGATTTGCCTCCAGCCACAAGATACATATTTCCTTCTTTGGCAAGCACATAACTCTTCCACGGCTTATTGAGCAAATTCTCTATGATGTTACTTGCAAGATTCGTAATAGCTGCATCAAGCGCTTTATCATTTATTGCAGAATCATACCCCGCTTGATCACCTACCCCCATTACCGTTCCAGCTTCACTAAATGCCTCTCCAGTCCCCTCTTCTGAGTAAAGAATTTGGCCAGTAGCAACTTCTACAAGACGGATATGAACTTTAGCAAAAGCGAGCTGTTTTTTAGTTCTGGAAAAAACTCCAACTTCACCAGTTTCCTTACGTCCAAACTCAGTCACCGACCCTATTATTAGATAATCAGCAGAATTTTTTGTCATTCCGACCTGAGCTATATCAGTTTCTTTCTGAATTTTGTCCAGATCTGCCCGCTCAAGGAGTATAAATCTATCAGTTTCGTTGAGCTTGTTACTTAAAATGTCGAGGGCTTGCTTGCCGATCCGGTCTTGCCCCTTGTCCAGGAAAAAGCTCTGCCCGTACTTTGTTTCGTTGGTGAATCTGCCCACAGCTACTTTACGTTTGAGGCCAGATTTTATTTCAACTTTTTTTGCCTCGACGGTTTTGCTAATTTTGGGTTGTTCCTCTACAGTCTGCACATCCGGACGATTAACCGTAGCACATCCTGTAATAAGGAGTGCAACCGCTATTGTGGCCGAGATATTTTTCCGGTTACTCGTCATTCTTTATTTCTCCTTTTAATTTTAATGGGAAATGAGATATGGGATTTTCTGCAATTTGAATATGTTAGGCCACCAAACAATCGAGGCAAGTTATCACTTGCACTCGAAGCAGATGTATGGAAACGAGAAACAACAGATAGGAACGATCTGCGAAATAATTTTTCGGATGTTACTTATAGAGCATATGCAATGATATTGTAAGCAAATGTTTAATATCTATAACCCGGCTTTTTTCTGAGCGGTGAAGTCTTTTTCTTTGAATGACATATCAGACTTTTCATTTCGTCTGCTAAAGGAAACATTCTCGGAAACTGATTGAAAAGCCTCTCTTGTTCCCATAGCTGAATTGGCATATGTCATAGCATTACCTGGCCTGATCCCCATATCTTCAGCGGTGCTTATGGCGTCAATATTTGAACCAAGAAACACAAATTCCCAAGAATATTTGTCTTGTTGTTCCTTGATCATTTTCTTTACAACATCTACGCTGTACTTCTTTGAGGCATTTTCCATACCGTCAGTTTGAATAATGAATATGACTTTTTCTGGACGTTCAGATTCGTCAATTTTCTTTAGTCTTTTACCTGTTGAAACAATTGATCTCCCAACTGCATCAAGTAAGGCTGTCATCCCCCGAGGGACATATGTTTCATCGTTTAAGTATGCAACATCTTTTACAGCCATCGCCTCGTAGTTTACTTCATATTTGTCATCAAATTGGATTAGGGTAAACGTTGCTTCCCCTTCGACATCTTTCTGATCATCGACAAAGGTATTAAAGGAGCCGATAACCTCACTACAGAGTGAATCCATAGAGCCAGAACGATCAAGTACCACCGTGATATCAGTTAAATCTTTTTTCATTTGATTCTCCTTTTTTAAATTAAGTTGCTCTGCCTTGACATTCTCTTTATACAACAGGTGATAAGACAAATGCCGACCGACCAATAAGGAAAGAAAAAAATATGGCAAAATATAAACCGCAGCATTCACGACTACTTTTTATTGATCGTGAGATAAATACGGGGAAGCATCCGAACTGCAGCAGTCTGGCGGAAGAGTGGGAAGTTAGCTGTAAGACAATCCAAAGAGATTTGGAATACATGAGATACCATCTCGATGCCCCACTGGAATACTCAGCGAAACATCGTGGGTACTTTTATACAGAAAAGAACTTCGAGTTACCGGCAATGAACATCAAGGAGAGTGATCTGTTTGCCATTTATCTTGCCGATAAACTGCTTATCCAATACGAGGGAACACCGATTTATGACAGCCTCTGTTCTGTTTTTAAGAAGATAGAACAGTCACTGCCAAACAAGGTCTCACTTGATCCAGGCGATGAGCCCTCACGATTTACAGTGTTTCCACCCTCCAATACCATTTTTAGACCAGGAATATGGGAAACTGTTACCAATGCCATTCGCACGTTTCGGAGATTGGAGATTGAATACCAGACCCCCGGAAGTGATCCAGTAATAAGAAAATTAGATCCGTATCATGGTGTCCGTTTCGAAGGCGACTGGTATGTGGTCGGCTTCTGCCATCTGCGAAGACAGATCCTTACGTTCAGCCTGGGCCGGATCATTGACGCCAAGATGCTATCTGATTCTTTTGAAATTCCAGCCGACTTTGACTTTCATAAACTTACAGGCAGCCATTTTGGTATTCACTGGAGTAAGAACGAGATTGATGTAAAGATTCACTTCAACAGCTCGGTTGCCGGATACATCAAAGAGAGAAAATGGCACACTACTCAGGAGATTTCGTCCAACCCTGACGGCTCATTGGTTTTATCGCTGACAGTTAACCATCTGCTTGAGTTGAAGCGCTGGATTCTGTCTTGGGGAGATATGGCAGAGGTCCTGGAGCCAAAGAGTTTTAAAGAAGATGTAAAACAGACGATTACGGGAATGATGGGTAGATATCAATATTCTGAATAAAATTAATGAGACGTTTTGGCGTTTGGGAAGTGAGTGGAAAATATTTCTCCGTGGCCTTTTATTTTTTTTCTAACAAATATCAGTGTGTTCCTTCTTGGTAGTTCTCTTCTGGCTCTTCTGAGAATCCAAATGATAAAGGAGGGAAAAAAAGTGCCAAGATCAAGCACTAATGATTCTTCTTTGTATCTGTTGAAATGCGGACGTAACTTGCCCGGGGAAAAAACGTGAAAACTGAGGATCCCATCACAAAGATCATAATTAATTACAGAAACAATCCGCCCGACGAATGCAACCGGAGCTGTTGTGTGTCTAATGGTATTACAACGAACAATCACGCTCAATTTTATTCGTGGCTAACAACTTGGCTGGAGAAAACCGTGGAATAGTGCCCATTTCCCCAGAATCATTCGATTAAAGGAGAATTATGATTCAACCAATAAAGCATTGTTACTGGGTTTCTCCAGGTGAACTGCTCGCAGGCGAGTATCCGAGGAACAAAGACGAAGAATCCTCGACTCAGAAAATCAATGCTCTTATTCAAGCTGGAATTACTGTTTTTATTGACTTAACCCGTGAAGATGATGGTCTGTGCCCTTATTCGGAAATGCTTGACGGAAATACCCTTCACCAGCGGTTTCCAATTAAGGATGTTTCGATACCAGACTCTGCTGAGGTGACAATTGCTATTCTTGACACCATTGACCATCATATCAGCCAAGGAAAAATTGTTTATCTCCATTGCTGGGGCGGTGTCGGCAGGACAGGGACAATTGTTGGTTGCTGGTTAGCAAGGCACGGACAGGAAGGAAGGGCATCTCTTGAGCGTTTACAAGAACTATGGAAACATTGTCCAAAATCAGCCATCCGGAATGTTCCCGATTCAGAGGAGCAAAAACAATATATCCTGAAATGGAAAGAAGCGAAGGTTACTCCCCTGATGCGTTATCAAGGGTGCATAGTGGGTTTAGCGGTGGGAGATGCCGTGGGAACAACGGTTGAATTCAAAGCACCGGGCACCTTTTCTCCAGTAAAAGATATGGTTGGAGGAGGGCCGTTTGGCCTCAAGCCCGGCCAATGGACAGATGATACTTCCATGGCGCTTTGTCTAGCTGAGAGTCTAATCAATTGCCAAGATTTTGATGCTGATGATCAGATCAAACGCTATGTACGCTGGTGGAAAGAAGGATATCTCAGCAGCACAGGCCATTGTTTTGATATCGGCAACACAGTTTCCCATGCCTTACTGCGGTATCAAAAGACCGGTGAGCCCTTTGCTGGTTCCATCAATGCCATGTCAGCAGGTAACGGCAGTCTGATGCGCCTTGCACCAATACCATTATTTTTTGCATCCGACCCCGAAAAAGCAATCAGCATGAGCGCAGAAAGTTCAAAAACAACTCACGGAGCTCGCTCTTGCCTTGATGCCTGCCGCTATTTTGGGGGATTAATAGTCGGCGCTCTTCAAGGGCTTTCAAAAGAGGAGCTACTCTCTTCCCGCTATGCACCTGTTGAGGGACTTTGGAATCGCATGCCACTCTGCGATGAAATTGATGCGATTGCCTGCGGCTCTTTCAAACATAAAGATCCACCCCTGATCGTAGGTAGCGGTTATGTCGTGAAGTCACTTGAGGCCGCATTATGGGCATTTCATAAAAGTTTGACCTTTAAAGATGGTCTCTTGCTTGCGGTAAACTTGGGAGATGATGCTGATACCACGGGCGCTATTTACGGTCAAATCGCTGGGGCTTATTATGGTGTTGCTGATATCCCGGCCCCATGGATTGAACGCCTTGCATACCGGGAACGAATAGACGAAATTGCCAGAGAGATTTTTGATAAGAAAAAATCGTGAATGGCAACGAATCAGGAGATCTTAGATCTTTCTAAACATACTGAACCGGTTGATAGGAGACATGTTGACTTTGAAGATAGTTGGATTGCTCGTAGTTTACCGAAGATATTAAGTACTATACATGCCAAATCGCCAAACTTTTCAGGCAGGATGACGATTTGCATTATACGCCATCAATGCTGCGTCTGCTCTTCCGCATGAAACCCATAGTTCAGGAACCACATGGCACAGGCATTGAAGGTATGAATGAAGATCTTTCCCTTCATTATCTTTCAAATCGTTAAATGTGAATCGGCATGTAATAATGACCCACTAAAAGGAGAAATCGGCGTTCAAAATTGACCCACCTCAGCCCATGCTCTATCCTCTCTGGAATCAACCAGAGGGAGGAGAATTAAAAGGAGATGCTGAACGTGGAAACAATCCGTAAAGTTCGTCAGGCCCATTTTAGAGACGGTAAAGGAATTCGTGAGATAGGCCGCGACTTGAACCTTTCCCGCAATACCGTCAGAAATATCATTCGTAGTGGTATAACCGACCAGAAGTATGAACGTAGCACCCAACCTCATCCCAAACTTGGCACTTTTATCGGACGCTTGTCGGAATTTTTGCTGGAGGATAGCGATAAGCCGATCCGTCACCGACGGAGCGCTCAGCTCTTGTTTGAGCAACTGCAGCGAGAAGGATACGAAGGTGGCTACGATGCCGTCCGTCGTTATGTTGGTATCAGGAAAAGAGAGCTTGGGACGGCTTCAGTCAAAGCCTATGTCCCTCTTGCATTTGCCCCCGGTGACGCTTTCCAGTTCGACTGGAGTTACGAGCAGGTAGAATTGGGCGGGGTTCAGATGGTAGTTAAAATTGCCCAGTTCCGCCTTTGTCACAGCCGCAAGCCATTCTGTATTGCTTATACTCGTGAGACCTTGGAGATGGTGCTTGATGCCCATATTCGAGCCTTCGAGTTTTTTGGCGGTGTCTGCCACCGGGGTATTTACGACAACCTGAAAACGGTGGTCACCAAGGTGGTGTTGGGCAAGGACAGGGTATTCAACCGCCGGTTCCAGAATCTGGCCTCCCACTATTTGTTTGATCTGGTGGCCTGTACCCCCGCTGCCGGTTGGGAGAAAGGCCAGGTGGAGAATCAGGTCGGTGTGGTGAGAAAGCGTTTCTTTGCCAAGCGCCGTCGTTTCGCCTCCCTGCAAGAACTCAATGAATGGTTGGCGCAGGAATGCCGTAATCATGCTGCCACCGCAAAACATCCAGAGCGCAAGGATCAAACCGTCGCCCAGGTCTTTGCCGAGGAGAAGGACAAACTGCTGGCCCTTCCAGCCTCACCATTCGACGGCTACCATGAAATTGTCAGCCGTGTGTCACCGCAACTGTTGATCAGCTTTGATCGCAACCGCTACAGCGTAGATGCCATGGCGGCCGGCAAGACAGTGTCGGTACGGGCATATGCAGACCAGATCGTCATGGTGATGGACGGCACTGTGGTTGGCCTCCACCGTCGTCATCTTGGTCGTGATAAGGTCATCTATGATCCATGGCATTATCTGGCCGTTCTGGAAAAGAAACCGGGGGCCTTGCGAGACGGCGCTCCTTTCAAGCAATGGGCTCTACCGGAAGCAATGGTCAAAGTCAGAAGAATCCTGGAGGATCGCAGCGGAGGCGACCGCCAGTTTGTCAGCATCCTATCTGTGGTAAGCCGCTATGGCTTGGAGTCGGTGGCCGCTGCCTGCGCTCAGGTTGTAGATGACAAAACCGTCAGCAGTGACGTCATCCTCAACATTTTGTCCCGGGCGCACGACATGGAGCCGTCGCCGGAACCGCTAACGATATCATTACAACTGCCACAGCTTAGGATAATCCCGGTGGTGGACTGTTGCCGCTATGACCGACTGCTCTCAGGAGATTCTTATGGTACTGCGTGAGCGAATGATGGAAGCAATAGGCAGTCTTGGACTGTACGGGATGAAGGCTTCTTTTGATGAGATTCTGGCCTCAGGCATCAAAAGCCGGTCGACACCCGATAAGATTCTCTGCGATCTGCTGGAGGCGGAACTGGCAGAGCGGCAGGTCAGAAGCATCCGCTATCGTATGGGTTTGGCGAAGTTCCCGGCAGACAAGGATCTGGACCGGTTTGAATTCACGGCTACACCGGTCAGCGAGATGCAGGTACGCACCCTCTATAGGGGCAACTTTCTCGCTGATCACACCAACGTCATCATGATTGGCGGCACCGGCACCGGCAAAACGCATCTGGCCATTGCCATCGCCAGGCAAAGCATCAGAAATGGCAGGAAAGCCAGGTTTTACAATGTGCTCGATCTGGTGAACCAACTGGAACAGGAGAAGCTCAATAACCGAAGCGGACGATTGGTGGAGCACTTAGGCAGACATGATCTGGTCGTGCTCGATGAACTGGGCTACCTACCGTTCTCCAAGAGTGGCGGACAACTCCTGTTCCACCTGATCTCGAAGCTTTACGAGCGAACATCGCTGATTATCACGACCAACCTGACCTTTGGGGAATGGCCGCAGGTGTTCGGCGACGGCAAAATGACCACTGCCCTTCTGGACAGAGTTACACATCACTGCGAAATAATCGAAACAGGCAACGAAAGCTGGAGAATTAGATCAAGAAACAATAACTGAAAACACTGCCTGGGGTGGGTCAATTTTGGACGCCGATGGTGGGTCAATTTTCAATGCCGATTGACACGTTAAAAGCCAGTTCTGTCAGCCAATCACCCATAAACTCTCTCCAGTTATTTAAATCGGCACGGCTTGCTGCGGCTATGAGACAAATTGTCGTGGCTTCTTGAATAGACAAGGAATACTGAGCATCATGTCTATACCTACGGATAAGGATTCGCAACTCGTCCGCAAGCGCACAATTTCTTGTAACGGCTGCAACCGTTGCTAATCCATTCAATATTGTCAAAAGCTGACCCCTATTTTTAATATCTATAAGTCGATGGTTTCCAATCCTTAGAGCATTTGCCGCTAATTCTGCTTGATCTGAACCAACACGGAAAATCAGTGCGGAATTAACAAGAGCAACGAATGATAATGGCCCCACTACCTCCTTGCCAAGCTGAGTTTCAATCATTTCAGATAACTCGGGTGGCAAAATGCTAGAAGTGTCCTCAGCTCCCTCCAAAGGTCCAGGAAAATAAAGATGGGGGAACTCTCCAAGCGAGATGATACTTCCGGGATCATCAGTCCCGAGGACAAGGGTACACAACTCACTATCTTTGAAATTTTTCTCGTAATTTTTCGCTGCGATAATGATGCGGCCGAAAAAATACGCCTTTATTTGTGTAGCCTCCGCAAGGTCAGGATTCCAGCGCGGCTCTATTCGCATATCGGCGAGTGATTGGAAGTAATATTGTTCTCCACGATTTTCAATCGCCCATTTACAAAATTGATCAATATCAATACCTGAACTCACAAGTTGGCGCTGAATCAATGATGCATGTGAAAGAGCCGCTAATCTTCTGTAAAAGGGAGGCTCGGTCGGATACAACCGAGCCTTTGACAACTCTCCGTCCACAAGAATGAACAATGCTGAGAGAAGCTTAAACCCACTCGCCTGTCCATGAATGTCATCATCTCGAATCTGCTTAATGAGACGAACTAGAATTGGTTCAATCTCAGGTCTTAAAGGAAGAATGCGAAATCCGACCTCAATTGCACCCAACTGTGAAATTCTATCCCCTTGAGTATCAATGACTTTTAAAGCTCGGACAAGAGCATCGCTGTCCAACTGATCGACATCTATTTCGGCTGTGAGTGCAGAGTGCGATGACAGAAAAAGGCTAAACAAAAAACCATCATAAGGTCTCCACGTAGTCAGTTCATTAAAGAGCTTTCTGAGGATACCAGTGGTATAATTTTGAATAGAAACACTACCATCATATGCGCCAACCAGTCTCTCAAAATACCTTCGTGAATGAGGGACAAGAGACGAAATACTACTCTGGCCTGCTAAAATTTCACTCCGAATCGAGCGTGTTTTTTCGACTGGTGTATCACAGAACTCAACTTGAAACGCATCAACCTCATCATTCTCGAGTGCGCGTTCTGTCAGAACTTTATGCCATCGGATTCGTACACTGCTGGGTAAATTTACGTCAGAAGCAGCCTGATCAACAAAACGCAGACGAGTAGCGCTATCCGGGGAAAGTACAGCACAGTAGTCAGGAAGAATGAGACGCTGCTCGCTACGAGAAAATGCAAGTCGCGGCAGTTCTCCTTTATTACTGATGTTCTCTATCTCCCACTTCTGGCCATCAGTGTCAGTCACTTCGATTACCGATGCCCCTGAAAGACTCTTTCGTATAGCATCGAACAGATCAGAACGTTTAACAGAGTTATCTGGGTCTCCAAAAGAAAGAACGGTATTTAGTGTAATGCCGTACTCTTCCCGAAAACCCGATTCTTCAAGTAAGGTGTTGCGTATCATTGGAGGTACGTTCTCCAACACGCCTTCTACCAATGAAGCTCTTACATAGGCACTGTTTGTCATTAAATATCCCCTTCCGTCAAATCCTTGTCAGCTATTTTGGCAATCAGTCTCAGATAGTAACTAACAATCCATGTATACAGATCGGGAGAATGATCTTTGATCGGGGTTAGTACTTTACCTTCGACCCAACGCCAATATTCATCTTTGACTTCCTGTGGCACGGCGACTAGAGGCGAGAGCATCATCAACATATGCGCTCCTCGTGTATGCATGAAAATGCTATCTCCACTTTCACCGCCAATACTTTGCGCCCAACCGCGAACATCTATTTGGTCCAAAATCCAATCGGAACGAGATCGTACGCTGGGGATATCGGCATCAACACTCCACAAGCCTTTCAAAACTCGGATGAACACTTTCAGGATTGAATCTAACCAAGGCGCTTCTTTTGGAATTTGAAGCCAAGTACTCATTCGAACACGAAGAATGTTTTCCCGGATAGCCTTCAGTTCGGCTGTCTCAACAACTTTGCCATTCTTGATCTTTGAGGTGCAAAGATAACCTGCCAGTTCGTCGTCGCTTACGGGTACAAAAAAGTATCCGGCACGACGAAGCTGAGTCCTATACTCCAATCGAGCTTCTGGCGTTATAAATTCAGATGAGACCAAAGCATCTATAAGATCCAATGTTGAAAATATCGGCGTTTGTGCCGAACCACCATCAATATTGGCATGTTGATTGAAGGACCTGTCGTCTACAATGATTGCGTCACAATCCTTTACCAGAGCAAACACACCAATAGTTGGATGTTCGGATATAGATTGTTCTTCGAATTCATCAGTATTGTGTTGCTTGCCTACCTTAATTTTTCCTGATTCTATTCCTGAATTGATAGCAAATCGTATGCGTTCAATGGTCTCATTGATCCTGCCGGAGATACTTTCATAAGAAATAAATTCATTTGTTTTAGATACCTCTCTGGGCGAAACAATCGGCCTGAAACCTGCGGCTTTGAGTTTCTCCAGTATCCCAAGATGGAGGAAATAGGCTATAGCCAAATCATCCAAATACAATATTGCCGCGTCTTCAATTTCCGGCTGATATGGCCAAGGCTTCTCGTGGAGTTGCAAATAGGCGCAAGCTTTTTTCCCTTGATCGGTTGTGATCTGGCCTGCTTGCCGCAATTTGTCCACAATGGACTGGCAACTACTCAACACCCCTGCGTGCGCCGTCAAATCGGCTTCTTCCTCCATCAAAGAGGCGACCCGATGAACCGGAGACGACCGAACAACGATGTGTTGAATATCGTCATCGTCTCTCACCTTTTGCGCCTCTGCAATTAAAAGAGCAAGCTCATCGCCAATTTGAGCGGATAGATCACTGTCTGATACCGTGCTTGGTATAAGTTTTTCAAGAGCGTCTGTTGCAAGTAAATCACGCACCTGATGCGCGTCCTTAATCCGACTTGGCTGATAAAATGTGGCCTTCTGTTTTTCCTCAAAAAGCCATGTAAGAGTCGAATGCGGCACCTGGATAGTATCGAAAGCGTTCAAAACCTCATCAAGGAGATTCAAAAAGCTCAAGGTGAGTAATGCAGTGGCATCTATTCCAACCGTACCTTCGATCTTGAAAGGTGTCGCTTGCCGCTTGCCGCTATAAGCGGAAACAATGCCTCTGCGCCGTGAATCGCTCTCTGACAGATTGGCCAGAGCGGGAAAAAGCATTATATCAATGAGAGACTTATTGAGATACTGTGCTGCAATAAACATTGGAATGTCGCCACAGCTCAACATCTTCCATGTCTCAGATTCTTGACGATCCCACTCTGGTTTCCCCACCAGGATATCTTTCAATTTCATCGTCTTAAGTGGGCCATCGTCGCCGGAAAGTGTCGAGGCTTTTTGCAGCCACTTGAATACTTCCTCGTCATCCTCCAAACCGGCTTTTGTAGCCAAGAGATAGGCCGACGTTAATACACGAGCATCATCACTACCTTTTTCAGCCGCTGCAAATATCAGCTCTTTGGCAGAAGGAGAGCCTATATGAAAGGCCAGTTGAGCAGCACTTAGCAAATCCTGAGCACTTCTTTTGTTTTTCTCCAAGCATTCATTAGCTACAATTGCAGAAAGGGAGTTCCAATCACCAAGAGCGATTCCAAGAGTAATCTGTAGAGCGCGATAGTTAGTATTATTCGGATCATCACTCAGCTTCGCCAATTCAGAGCGAGCTTCCAAAAACTCACCCTCATTGCACAAAGACCAACAATAGGCCATTTGAAGGTTCTTTGATTGCTGCAATAGTTCCGTGTTAACTTTTAGAAACTCGACAAGTTGTTCATTCCTCTGTGTGTTTATTAAAGCTCTTGCTAATCGCTCCGCATCGTGTAGTGAGCGAGTTTCGTCGAACAAAATTTGACCGTATTCGCACAGACTATCCCATTGGTGCTTGGATTCAAGTTCATCGACGAGGCTAATCAAATCACCAAGATAGTGGGAAGATTTGAATTGCTTCTTTTTCACATCAACTGGATCATTACCTTCTGATTCTGATATTATGCTGCGTAGTCGGGTTTCTTCAACCTCTGAAAGTCCTTCTTTCAGCAGATCTTTCAGACATTCATTGGCTCTTTCAGGTATCCCAGCACGAGAGAGCATTTCTATCTGAAGAAATCCCATGGCTTTTTTGTCAATGTGACTGGAAAGCTGTTCACGGTAGCGGGTAATGTAATTCGAGATGTCTTCAGGCGTCTTCCTTGTGAAAGCCAAGGAAAAACGAGCTATTGCGGAATCGTAAGTCAACCCTCCATTGAGGGCAATTTGTCGTTCGATCTCCCGCTCAACTGCCTTCAGGTCCAACTTGACTCCAAATTGGAGACCAAAACGAACTAAGTGAAGAGCAGACTTGGGGTCATGAAGCTTTACCTCTAACCGTTGTTGTGCTTGTTTCGATTTTTCAGGATCTATGAGCTCAAGCCAGAGAGCATATTCTTCATCTACTTCGGCTGTACGAGGACAATTTAGCTGCAATGCAACTTCGGCCGCAATGATAAAGTGTTGGCATGCCGTCCTGCGAGCTTCAATTGAAACGGAGTTTGAGGCAAATGGGAAATCTATTAGCTGAAAGGGCACTTGGTTCAGCACACTGCTGCGAAACTCTTTGGGCACCGTGCTCAACAGCTTTGTTAACGCCACTATTCGATGAAGGATCGGTGAATCACGCAGATCATCATCGGTCACAGCAGAGAGAAGTACTTGCGCAGCATCCCAATGGGCGAGCTGAAGCTGATACATCAACAAAAAAAATTTACCGTCAGGATCGAGGTCCATTGTGTCAATTCCGGCAGTCTTCAACCAGTCAATGGCTCCCTGTGGGCCTTCATGATGTGCAACGACCATTAGGGACGCGGAACAAGAAATCGGCACATTGATTCCAGCAAGAGTAGACAGGGCAGCCTGTTTATCACCTTTGTGTGATGAAATAAAAGCGCTTGCGATGTCGAGCTCTAGACAAGTTCCAAAGTTCTTCGCGAGTTTTAGGTATTTTTCTGTTTTCTCCAACTCAGCCGTGCGCGACAAAATTCGTACACACCAAGCAAGTGCTCGGCTTATTATCGCCTTACTACCACCTGAGAGTTCGCCTTCGACAAGTTTTCTTGCCAGAGCTAATGAATAATGGGTGCTGTCGAATTCACCAAAAAATCGAGATCTTCTGAGGATATTAATTTCCTCCTCAATTCTCTCATCAACAAGTGCTGTTGGAAAAGATGGTTGAGGAAAAATGTCAGGCTGAACACATTTCAAGCTTGGAGGCATACCGTATTCTGAAAAACATTCCAGAATACAAGTATGTTTCATAAGCTCTTGAATAATGAATGGAGTTGCTAACTCTGGAATTTGAGCCAGTTCAATGAAGAACCTCTCGGAAATCTTTTGAATAATAGGCTGGACGAGCTCTTCTGAAAGAGAAAAAAAATCAGATGCCTCAGAAGGGTCAAGATGTTTTTTTCGAGATCTCCAGCTTTCAACAAGCATAACCGTCAATTGTTGAGTATTTGGAAAATTGTTGGTAGCTAAGGATTGTTCAAGCCTAAACCAAAGGGTTTCCTCTTTCGGTATTCCTTCTAGTGAGCTAATTGCTTGGACTGAAGAGTCATCAAAAAGGACATTTTCCTTTTTGATGACTTCAATGCACGCTTTTTCAAAGGCTACTGCGATCCGAGACGGCTTGAGTAAAGATTGAGCTGTATCCAAACCATATTCGAGCAACTTTTTCGCAATCACTCCAATTATTATCTCTTGAACCACTGATCACCCTCGATAATTTGTTATGACGTAAGAATCAACTTGATAGGTACTCCATCTCGAAAAACTTTTAAGTAGGTAAATGACCTGCAACTTATCCTAAGTTAAGAGTCGAGTAGCCCGGGGGAATCTCACCACCAGGCTCTCACAGATCCGGACGTGAACCTCTCGATTCATCCGGCTCCTCATGTCCGCCCACAAATATAGGGTTTGCATTACTCAAAGGTTCCTCCCATTTCTGGTTGACCCATGCGTAACTTTGGACATGTTACCCCCTTCGCTCTGCCTCCATTACAGAGACTTCATCACTAATACAGGGTAATCCGCCCCTGTGCTCCGCATCGGTACTCTCATCCTTATGGGGCTTCCACTTGGATTTCTCCCTTAACATCAGAGCGACAGGTTCCCACGTTCCACACGAAAGCCAAGATCATGTTCACGCCACCTTTATGCCGGCCGCCGTTCGGGCAATAAACAGGCTCCCCCCGAACTTATCCTGGGATGGAAATAGTTCCCAGTTATGACGACACCTAATTTTTTCGACACCTCATCAGTGGTTCGGTTTTACTCGTCTCCATGACCCATACCTGACTCAGTCTTGCCAAGCCTTTTCCTTAACGCTCACCACCATGACTCTTAACCACAGCAGCTTAAGGTGGTTTGAGGCCTGCTCCTGCAAGCCGACCCCGAGGGACCTACCCTCATCTTTCGTGCAGCCTCGTGGCACACTATTTCCAAAATATACGTAACAAATACCATCCCAGTATAGATGCCACTGAAGCCCTAAAACTGACTCTCAAAGACGCTGGCACGCCTCTATAGCAGCGTCATATAACGAAAGTTAGCTTTGGATATCAACGATGCCATTTTAGAAAGATTTTCAAATTATCTGCAATTCACGAAATAGACTTCAGATGGAGATGCTGAGAGGCCTTGGATTCAGATTTGCAAATGAAAATAGACGAACCAGTCAACCCTCTGTACCGTCCCCATCTACCTCTATCATATCCATTATCTCGGTCTGAAATGTCTCATCCTGCATGAGTTTTACTGCAATGGCCTGACAGATCGCCCCAGCAGGACCATCCACTTCACCTGAAGCCACATTCACGGAGACGCCACCATCTTCATCTACTTCCAGAATAAGTGCCGCCTGATTCTCTTTTAGTTCCATCGTTTAATGCCCCGTTATTTCAGCTTTATACAGCATCTCTTCTTCATAAATTTCTATCGATGAGCCTGTTTCTAAAGAGAACCCTTTCGGTAACTTTGTCATTATTACCGCAAGAATTTCATTATGGTCAATATGCTCAATTCTCACATCAACATAGCCACCATCGATACGCATGTTCTTGCCTTTTCCAATCCCGAAGAACACACGAATAGTAATAACATCGTCAAGTCGAAGGTCTTTAACCTTTACACCGGGATACTCAGGCAACTCAGGGGGATAATAACCAGGAGTCTTGGCATTATTGAGATTGTAGATATGGTAGCCATCTTTCTCAATATCGCTTAGAAAGGCTGGCTCATTCTTTCTATGTGGAAATTTGATGATGGTCACTTCTTTTTCCCCAGCATTACCGCCTCTTTCAAGTCCTTCCCCATTTTGAAGAACGGCAACTTCTTCGCCTTCACCTCAACCTCCTTCCCTGTTTTGGGATTCCTGCCGGTATAAGACTCGTACTGTCGAACAGAAAAACTCCCAAAGCCTCGGATTTCAACATTGTCGCCAGTTACCAGTGCATTCGTCATAGAATCAAGAATGGTATCCACAAGGGCTGATGTGGTTCTCGGCGCAAGATTCAGCTCCTGGGATAATGCCTCTATCAATCCTGTTTTGTTCATAGTTTTTCTATACCATCAAGTATTTATTGTGGCAGGTGGTCTTTTACCCAGTATGACTGTTTATGGCCTGTCTCTTCAAATTCTCTTACAATCCTGAAAGCATCACGTTTGTTGAGCCCGTCTTTCACCAAAAAGATATTCCCATTATCATCCCGCCGCCAGACAGAATATTGTGGCTTGTGAGTTTCGGTTATCGAGGCAGGTCTATCTTTATTATTTTTATGCGCATCCAAGTTCAACATGTTTCAGTCAGACTTCATAATAAACCTGTTGCCTTAACCATAGGCAGCTCTTCCCAGTTCGTGGTGTAGGCTGGTGATTTTCTTGTCTGCTGCATCATCCATGGTTTTTCTTCAGCAGTCGTCATGCCATACTGAATGGTACAACGACCCCATTTGCTGTTGATCCTGTCCAGAGCTGTCATCAACTCTTTATCTTCCTTCACTTCTGGCTGGGCGAAGGTAAACAGATCCAGCTGCCTACTGTATCCCTGTTGTACGATACCTGTGAGCATAACACCAGCCTTGCGATAGCGATACCCAGGTCTGTACAACGATTTTAGTCCTTGAATGGCTGCGGATATAAGCTCTGGGGTTGATGAGGTTGGCTGATGCAGAGTCATCGTCTGATTATTTGAATACTGAGCCTGTTCATCAAATGGACCGGTTGAAATAAACAGGTTCAAAGCAGCAGCCTCAACAGCTTGTTTGCGAAGTTTTGCAGCAGCTATTGAGACAAACGTGATAATGGCTTCTCTGAGGTCCTCAATATCTGTAACAGGATGCCCGAATGATCTTGAGGTCATGATGGATTTTGGACATGCGGGAGCATTTTCAAGAGAGATACACGAGATTCCGTTTAACTCCATAACAGTCCGAGCACCAACCACCGTCAACTGCTTGCGTATCCAGGTGTCATCTGCTTGTTTGAGATCCAAGGCAGTGTGGATGCCACGATTATTCAGCTTTTCGGTTGAACGTCGGCCTATTCCCCAGACATCATTCACTTCGATCTTTTCCAACACCTGGTCCACCTGACTGATATCAACCAGATCAAAGACCCCCTTAAATTGTGCCTGTTTCTTGGCGACCCGGTTAGCGATCTTGGCCAGCGTTTTGGTGGTGGCAATACCGATGGAAACGGGAATGCCTACATGCTTTCTTACCCTCTCCCTGAGTTCTGCTGCATACTTGACCCGATCCCAGACCTTCGTGACCGGTAACGAGATAAAGGCCTCGTCAATGGAATACACCTCAACGTCTGGCTCCATCTGCCGCAAAACATCCATCACTCGGTGGGAAAGATCCCCGTATAGCGCATAGTTTGATGAGAAGACATGAACCTTGTACTTGGCAATCAAATCCTTGAACTTAAACAAAGGCGCTCCCATAGGAATACCAAGGGCCTTGGCTTCATTTGATCTTGCAACAATACATCCGTCATTATTGGAAAGTACGACAACCGGCTTACCGTTCAGCTCTGGCCGGAACAGTCTTTCGCAAGAAGCGTAAAAGTTGTTACAGTCTACGAG
The DNA here is from genome assembly GCA_019162745.1 of Deltaproteobacteria bacterium. Classification (GTDB taxonomy): domain Bacteria; phylum Desulfobacterota; class Desulfuromonadia; order Geobacterales; family Pseudopelobacteraceae; genus JACRCG01. Next base: position 20,207 of record JAFLLC010000120.1, read on the forward strand.
GGCAAATACTTTCTTCATGAAAATAAGCTAGTTAGAATTGATGGTAAAGGCTGGTGACCACTCTCAAAAACACCCTATAACATACTCCTTGCCGGTCTCTTTGGAAATCACCGATTTTCATATTAACTTCTACGAAGAAGCGCCCGGCAGAGACCTTTCCACACACTCCGGCCCATTATTTCTTGGGCTATTCACCTTGCTGCTGACTGGATAAAGTTCTATCAAAGATTCCGGATACGATTCAAGCATTGCCAGTAAATCTGACTGCCCTTTGCCGGGATCAAGCCAAGCCGCGATGTTCGTTTTTTCAAGGATAACAGGCATCCTGTCATGTATCTCCTGCATTGTGGCATTTGCCGAAGTGGTAATGATTGCGCAGGAGTTGATGTCTTCACCATTTTCACCTCGCCAGCTATCCCAAAGACCAGCCAAGGCAAAATATCCGCCATCGACAGGACGAATAAAATACGGTTGCTTATGCTCATCGACCTTTTTCCATTCATAGAAACCACTGGCCGGAATAATGCAGCGCCTGTGCTTGAATGGATCTCGAAAAGACGGCTTGGTCTCAATGCCTTCGGACCTGGCGTTGATTAGTGGAAACTTGGTTTTAACACTTTTAGACCAGAAAGGGACTAATCCCCAATGGAGCATAGCATATTCTGGTTGTCCGGTTTCCGGCGAAGTGCGAATAGCGAGGATATCTTGAGAAGGGGTGATATTGAAGTTCTCAAATCGGGGCGGCTCCGGTAGATGGAGCGATTCATAGCCAAAGGAACCATTGCCGAAATAAGCGAAACGACCACACATTTTGGATTTATATCAAGTGATGAGTTTGCTGATTATGAAAGCTACCAATGTACCGTATCAAACCATTAGCTTTACGAACACGCCGGTTAGAATTGATGGATAACGCTGGTGACCACGCCCCAGACACTGAAATCGGTATCTTTGGTGATTTCAACAACGGGATAGTTGGGGTTGGCAGCGATTAATTGGCAGGACGAGTTATCTTGGAAGAATCTTTTTACTGTCAGTTCGCCATCGACGATAGCAATGACAACTTTACCACTTACGGCTTCCAGGGATCGGTCAACTACCAGAATATCCCCATGGTTAATCCCCGCATCCTGCATAGAATCGCCCGCAACCCTTACAAAGAAGGTGGCTACTGGATGCTGGATCAACAACTCATTCAAATCAAGCTTTTGGTCTATATGATCTTCAGCAGGTGAGGGGAATCCAGCAGACACACCGCTGGTAAAGAGGGGGCAGATGACCTTGGACTTACGGTCAACTTCAAAAATGGCACTTATCGATGAGTCTGTTTTCATGCTGGTCATGATTACCATCAGTTGAAATATTTCCCAATCTCACCAAACAACGATAGCATCTGTAACAGAGTCCCCTGTCATATCCTCTGCATGATAGGTGCTTTTGATTATATCCAATGACATAGCGGCTTTTTCTGGTGTTTGGCCCGATAAAATAACAGGCGCATCTTTTGTGGTAAAATCTTGCATAACACTACAAACATCCATGCCTTTTTCAACTAATCTTTCGGCTAAATACCGCGTTGAAGCAGCGGATTCAGGATGCCACTTAATTTCCTTAATTGCATGAAGATTACCTACGAGCACTGTGATGGCCGTAAACTTTTGGGAAGAGACCGCATCGATGATAGCTCTGGCCATTATCTCATCCCGATTATTCTCCCTAACTGCAGCGTCAATTGCAGCAACAGTCAGCACTGATTTAGGATAATCTCCCAATTGCTTGAGCATATTCCGATATGCGCTATGATCAATGGCTGGATATAATCGAAGCTCAGACCCTGTAGAGCCTGCCAACAACGCATCAAGGTTACTCTGCTGATCGCTTGATATCTCAAGACCAACAAAAACATGCTTCCCCTGACCCAGCAGATTCCTCACCAAGGAGAGGAAAAGCTCCTGGCTCATAGGATTCTGGTGAGTTTCACCGAGCAGAAAAACTTGCTTCCTATGACAAAGGCCAAGAAGCTGTTTAGCTATAGCCTCTGAATTCTTATTATCCACCGCATAGGTCGGAGTGCAGGATAGAATAATCAATATTGCAGTGAATAGGCTCAATAATCTTTTCACGGAAACATCTTTGATGCAGAGGAGTTATGTAGATACATTAACGTTGACCGTGAATCATCTACATAAATTGAAACACAAAAGTTTGTCTTGAAGAAAATAAGGGGGGGGGGGGGGGGCAGGTGTTGATGCTAAAGAGTTTTACAGATGATGTCAAACAGACGATTAAGATAATAAAAAAAGAACTTAACACATATTGGATAGCATGTCGCTAATTGTCGCTAATTGTCGCCAATTTTCAACAATCCAAAATGCGCTAAGTCCTTGATATTTGGTCGGGACGAGAGGATTTGAACCTCCGACCACTTGACCCCCAGTCAAGT
>JAFLLC010000155.1 GCA_019162745.1 Deltaproteobacteria bacterium
TTGCGGCGACCGCGCTCTCGACACTCCCTTCAGCCGTAAAAACGATAAAAGGGAGCGTGGGGTGCTGCTCTTTGGCCATCTGCATCAGCTGGATTCCATCCATACCCGGCATGACAAGATCGGAAATCACCAGATCCACCGTCTGTTTTTCGAGCAGAGAGAGGGCTTCTTCTCCACTTCCGGCACAGATGACAGTATACCCCTGGCGCAAAAGATGACTTTCAAGAAGAGCGCGGGATAATTCATCGTCTTCAACAATCAATATGCGGGCGTTGTGGCTTGACATATCATTTCCTCTTGGCATTGATGCAACTCACCGCTGTGTATTAATTTACAGTTCCTAACACCCGTTTCATCTCAACAATAAGCTCACTGGCTGTAAGTGGCTTTGAAACATAGCCGTCAAACCCTGCTTGCAAAAACTGCTCTTTGTTTTCCCGCATTGAGTAGGCTGTCAGGGCTATGACCGACTGGTGAAGCGATGAGTCCAGTTCTCTTTTGCGGATTTCACACAGGGCCTCTTCACCATTTATAAACGGCATATTGATATCCATCAGGACAAGATCAAAGCGTCCCTGTTGTTCCAGGGCGGCAAGACATTCCCTGCCGTTTTCTACCGCAATGAATTCGTGTCCCAGCTTTCTGAGCAATGATGTTCCGAAGGTGATATTGATCGGGTCATCTTCAACAAACAGTATGCGGAGTGGCGGTCCTTCCCAGCTAATCATTGGTTTGTCAGGCACCATCAGGCTGATGGCTGTTTCACTGCCAATGGCAAACGGCAGGGTCACGGTGAAACAGCTGCCGGCACCTGGCGTGCTTTCAACGGAAATCGTGCCGCCGAGCAGCTCTGTCAGCCGCCGGCTTATTGTCAGGCCGAGGCCGGTACCACCGTATTTTCGGCTTATGGAGCCATCTTCCTGGGTGAATGGTTTAAAAATATTATCCCGATTCTCAGGCGCGATACCGATACCGGTGTCACATATTGTTATTTGAATAAGTACGGCGGAGTCATATCGTTCAAGAAGCTGCGCCGTGACGGTGACATTCCCCTCCCTGGTAAACTTGACGGCATTTCCCAGCAGGTTGTGAAGAATCTGCTTGATCCGCAGCTGGTCACTCACAAGCAAAAAAGGGATGTCCTTGGCGATATCCATGTCAAGGGCAAGCCGTTTTTCAAAGGCGGCTGGTTTCTGCATCATGAAGACATCGTTGAGACATTGCCGCAGACTGAATTCAGACCATTCAAGCGCGGTTTTTCCCGCTTCTATTTTGGACAGGTCAAGAATGTCGCTGATCAGGGATAACAGGTTCTTGCCGGACAGCTGAAGTGCCGCCACATACTCCTGCTGTTCCTGCGTCAGTTCAGTCATTCCAAGAAGTTGGGACATGCCGAGAATGCCATTCAATGGCGTACGTATTTCGTGGCTCATGTTGGCAAGGAACTGACTTTTGGCCCGGTTGGCGCTGTCAGCAGCGACCTTTGCTTCCCTGAGATTTTTCTCCATTTGTTTGCGTTCGGTGATATTTCTTGACACGCCCAGTACACCGATAAGCATGCCATCACAGTCATACATTGGCAACTTGATGGTTTCCACCAGCTCTCGGTGTCCATCTCTGGCAAAGGTAATCCACTCTTCATTGACGCTTGAACCACCTGCCTCGATGGCCTTCCGGTCATGATCGCGGTAGGAGTCGGCCAACTCCTTATCCACAAAATCATAATCGGTCCTGCCAACTATTTCTGATTCCAGTGCCCCAAAAAATTGTTCAAAACGGTGATTACAGGAAAGATACGCTCCTCCAGCATCCTTCAACCAGACAAGATCGGGAATGGTATTAATCAGGGTGTTCAGGTGACTGCGACCGATTTCAAGCGATCTATTCTGACGTGACAATACTCTGCCCAGATACAGTGCCATGAGCAGGGTCGCCAGCAAACCGACCGGCACGACAGCCAGGAACGCAAGTGAGGCGTTTTTATGACGATACTGCGGAGTTGCCGTCACTGTTACGCTCCAGTTACGGCCTGCAAATTCTATCGGGTGTTCAGAGGTCCGCTGGGGAAAGAAGGGGGATTCAAGCGTAAGCGCTCTGTTCTTGCCACATTCAAGATTCCATGTTGCGAGGGACCTCTCTTCTGGTATCCCCGACAGATCAGTTAATACAGTATCCAAACACTTGACCCTAAGGCCACCAATGGCGTTTTTCAGCATATCGTCGACACGGTAAACGCCCGATATAAATCCGCTGTGAATCCCTGACAGGTGAACCGGGACAAGCACCAGAAAGCCGAACTGTCGCTCTTTCTCCTGCACGAGAATAATTCGGGAGGTAGCTTGCGGACGATCAATCTTTATGGCGGTACGGAGAGTCTCCAGCCGTTTGGGGGTGGAGCCAAGGTCGAAGCCGACCGCCGCTTCATTGCCCTGAAGTGGTTCTATGTAATAAACCGGATAGTATACTTCCCGTTTTGCCGCCGGAACTATTGCGCCACCTGCGGCGCGCTCGGTTATGCGAAAAACAGCCATGCCTTGATACCGGGAAGCTGCCTCAAGGGGAGCACGTCTGTTTGCCGGGACAACCGCTATCCACGAAATAGCCTGAATCCCCTTGCGCTCCAGTATCGGTTTGACAAAGGTGCTGAACGTGGCACTATCGATAGAGCCTTTGCCTTCTATGAAGCGTTTCAGCGAGTCAATATCCTGCAATTGCGAGTCGAGGTATTTGACGATTGATTCGACGCTCATGACGGCGTCATAGTCAAACCGCTCACGGTAGTCCTTCCTGGCATCCGACCAAACAAAGGCCGTTATGGCAAGCGTCAGCAGTATACCGGCCATCAGCACCATGGCAACCGTGTAGCGTGGTTTAAATGATGAAAAGGACCTGGGTAAATATCTGATGCTGTTAAATTTCATGGCTATTACATCCTCATCCCAGTGTTGCCCGTTAGCTGCTCTTTTCAGGTTTATTCGCTGTCATGGCTTCGGGAAATTAAAACAGGGATTTTCACCGTGAAACAGCTGCCTGCCCCCAAGGTACTTTCAACGCCAATACTCCCCCCCATCAGCTCTGCAAAACGACGGCTGATCGTCAGGCCAAGGCCGGTGCCGCCGAATCGGCGTGTGGTGGAGCTATCTTCCTGAGTGAACGGCTTGAAAATCTCCTCCAGAACCTCTGGTGAGATGCCGATACCGGTATCCTTCACCGCCATCTGGACAACTGCACACGCATCATGCTGCTCAAGCAGTTGTACCAAAATGGTGATGCCCCCCTCCCTGGTAAACTTGACAGCGTTCCCCAGCAGGTTAAGGAGAATCTGCCTGATCCGCAACTGATCACCAATCAGAATTTGGGGCGCCTCCACCTCTATCTTCAGAAAAAGGCCTTTGTCGTTAATTGCAGCCTTTTGCATCATGACTGCTTCTTCGATGCACCGCTGCAGGTTGAATTCGGCTGCTTCTATTTTGATCTTTCCCGCCTCGATCTTGGAAAGGTCAAGAATGTCGTTTATCAACGCCAGTAAATTTTTACCGGACAGCCTGAGAGCGGTTACATATTCTTTCTGTTCTTTACTCAGGTCGGTATATTCAAGGAGTTGGGCCATGCCGAGCACACCGTTCATAGGCGTGCGGAGTTCATGACTCATATTGGCCAGAAATTCACTCTTGGCCTTGTTGGCTGATTCTGCGAGCAGTTTGGCTTCTGTAAGCGCCTGTTCATACTTTTTCTGTTCCGTAATGTCCTGCACAACACCCAATGAAACCAGAGGATTCCCTGATTCATCGTACTGAGTTTCACACTGTTCCTGAATATATTTCAGACCCCCATCCGGCAGCATAATCCGGTGTGTGGCACCATAGCTGGTCATGTTCTTCAACGAGGTCACCCAATCACGGCTGAGCCCGTCACGATCATCGGGATGGACCAACTGCAGAAATTCTTCATAGGTAGAGATCCGCTGTTCCGGCGGCAGCTCAAAAATCGAGTACACATGATCGGACCAGATGAGCTGACCGGAAAGATGGTTAAATTCCCAAAAGCCAATCCGGGACAGTTCCTGGGCTTTCAGCAGTTTGTTGTGCGTACTGGCAACTTCGTTCAGCAAAATGTTGAAAGAAGTCGCCAACTGCTGCACCTCATCACATCCGCCGTCCAGATTCATGTGCGGCGCCTCAAGTAACCGCCGGGAATCAACAGAGCGCATTACACTGGTCAGGCGGCTGAGTCCGAGCGTCACCGTACCGGCCAGCCACCAGATACCTGCTATTGCTGTCAGCATGACACAAATCATTACCGCAAGATAGACCCGCCTGAAGCGGTAAATTGGCCCGTAAACCTCAACCACCGGCTGATGAGCCGCCAGAATCCAGCCGGTTGTCTTCAGCTGCCTGAAGGAGACAATGGCCCGCACACCCTTGCTGTTGACTGTTTCACCGCTCCCTTCAAAGCCGTCAATCGCCTTGTCAAAGAGCAGATTCATGCCGGGAAGCACATCTACCTTCATGGTCCGTGACGGATCAGGGTGAGCGATCATCGTCCGGTTTTGACTAAACAGATACAGATAGCCGGTTTTACCCAGTTTGGTCTGAGTCAGGGTGTTGAAGAAGCCGTTTGGGACCAGCAGGTCCATGGCTCCACCCATGATGCCGAGAAGATGCCCATCAGCCCCGAATATCGGAGCGGTCATCATAATACTGGGGTGACCATTTTTTGAAGAGGCATAGGGCGCGGAGATGTATGGCTTGCCGCTTTCGACAGTTTTTTTGAAGTATTCCCGGTAGGACAAGTCCAAACCTCGCCGTCCCTGCAGCTGTGGGCATTCCGCCACAATCCTGCCCTGCGGTGTAAACAGGAAAAGTCCGTTATTAAAGAGACTTTTAGTCCCGACACGGCTGTCCAGCCAGGCCTGGGCCTTATCACTGTTTTTGAAATTTTCTAATGGTATGGAACCCGCGATCCCGATCAGGGCATCATGGGCTGAGCGCAGCTTGTCATCAAGACCGGAGGCGATACTGGAAACCATTGAGAACTGTTGCTGCTGGATAAGCTCTTTGGTTTCCTTTTTGATCCAGCCATGAATTGCCAGTGAGGTCAGGCCGAACACCAGAGACAGAAACAGCACCGCCCAGAGGGTAAAACGGGCCTTGATTGTGTTAAAGTTCATGATGTTATCCCGTGATACCAGCCAGGCCCATGGCCAGTTTCATTTCAAAAATCAGTTCATTGATTACCAGCGGTTTTGAAACAAAGCCGTCGAAACCGGTTGCCAGAAAGCGCTCTTTTTCTCCGCGCAGCGCATACGCTGTCAAGGCGATAACCGGCTGATGAAATCCGGTCTCCTGCTCTATCCTCCGGATCTCCAGCAGCGCCTCTTCGCCGTTCATGAGCGGCATCTGGATATCCATCAGCACGAGGTCGAAGGTGTCAACTTCCAATGCGGAAAGACATTCCCGGCCATTTTCTTTCGTGACCACTTCATGCCCTAACTTTTCCAGCAGCGAAATGCCGAACATCATATTGATCGGATTATCCTCGACGAATAATATCTTGAGTGGCGGTGCTCCCCATATCCCCTCTATAGTATTGTCAGGAGTGGATACAGCGGAATTATTCCTGGAGATTTTAAAGGGAAGAGTAACGGTAAAGCTGCTGCCGCTCCCCTGCACGCTTTCCACAGAAAGGTTACCACCCATCAGCTCCACCATACGCAGGCTGATGGTGAGGCCCAAGCCGGTACCGCCGAACTTGCGGGTTGTGGAACCGTCTTCCTGAGTAAACGGCTTGAATATTTTATCGAGATTTTCTGCCGAAATGCCGATGCCGGTGTCGCGCACAGTGAGCTGTATAAGCGAGGAACTGCCTTGCTGCTCGAGCAGGCGTGCCGAGAGTGTAATACCCCCCTGCATGGTAAACTTTGTGGCATTGCCAAGCAGGTTGACGACGACCTGCTTAACGCGCAATTCATCGCCCACCAGAACAAGCGGAACGTCCTCACTCACATCAACGTCCAGGAAAAGCCCTTTTTGATGGATAAGCGCCTTTTGGGTCAGGACGATGTTATTAATGCAGTGCTGCAGGCTGAATTCAGCCATTTCAAGCCTGATCTTACCGGCTTCGATTTTTGACAGATCGAGGATGTCGTTTATCAGCATCAGCAGGTTATTACCGGAGACCTTGAGGGCGTCAACATATGTCTGCTGTTCTTCCGTCAACTCGGTCATCGCCAGAAGCTGGGCCATGCCGATGACGCCGTTCATTGGTGTGCGGATTTCGTGGCTCATACTGGAGAGAAATTCTGATTTCGCCCGGTTGGCGGATTCGGCCTGCTCCTTGGCTTCAATAAGCAGTCTGTTTGATTCCAGAAGCATCTGCTCAGTCTGTCGTTGACTGGTAATATCCTCGGACAGCCAGAGGGATCCCTTGGACAGGTCTGTCGGATCTATCGCCTTGCCAATAAATCTGACAAAAACGTGGGCTCCATCCCTACGCACCATCTCCTGCACCGTTTCATAGAGCAATCCCTGCGCCAAAACCGGAGGAGCTTCCTGCCCCAATGTTTCGTAGGCCTGCTCTGAAGCGTAGAGGAATCTGGTTGTCTGGGACTCCAGCTCCTCCTTTGAGTACATAAACAGCTCTTCCAGACGGTGATTCACCCAGACCTGTTTTCTGTCGATTATTTTTGCGATTCCAATCGGCGTAGCATCCAGGATGATGCTGAGTTCGGTCATGATGGCGACAATCCTGTTTGTCCGCTCCTCAACCCGCTGCTCCAGCGAGTCATTCAAAAATTTCAGCTCAACAACGTACTGCTGAATGCTTTTACTCATCTCCTGAAAATTATTGATCAGGTTATCCGTTTCCTTTATGCCGCTTTCAGGCCAGTTGATGGTTGTGTCTGTCACCACTCTGGAAGGGAGGTCACTCGTGACAAGGCGCAGCTTTTCGAGGGCGATCATAATCCGACGGCTCAACAATTCTGCCAGTGCCAGCGACAGGAGCAGCACCAGAAACAGCAGGGTAAACTTGCCGGTATAGTTATTGTAGAGCGACCTCTGGAAGGGTGCCACCGGCTGTTCCAGAATCAACCTCCATTCGGCCAGATCGCCAACCGTGGATTCTGCGCTATAGAACGATTTTACCCAGCGTGCTGTCGCCGGAGTATTGGGGGGAAGCGCCGGCACCCACTGGCTGACCCCGGCACTAAGACTTTTGAGGGTCCCTGGGCCTCGCACAAAAGGTGACATAACCTTCTGATCTGAGCGGTTGGTCATAATGACGCTGCCATTCTTGTCCAGCAGCGTGTAGAGCGTGGAATTCTGCTCCGAACTCTTGTCCAGATGATCCTGCAACTCCTGCAGGCTCAGGATGCCGGTAACGTAGCCGGCGTATCCTTCATCAATAACAACCGGCGCAAGCATTGTAACCATCGGTTTGGGAGTTCCGATCCTGCCCATGACTACTTCTGAGAGCATCGGTTTGAGAGTACGCTTGAGCTGAGGAATGAAAGGACGGTCAGCGAAGTTTTTGCCGATGTTCTTCTGTCCCAATTCGTCGAGTAGCGGGTAGTAAGCGGTAATGGTCGCTTCTCTGTCCAGCAAGCCGACCCGTTTAAAATTGGCATCCGACCTCTTTGTCAGTTCCAGGTATGATTGCATCTGCTGCGGGGATCGGGGCGCAGCCATCTCTGCCAGAGCAAGAATAGCTGATTTTCTGTTCACCATCCAGGTCTCCAGATGATGTGATTCCTGCCGACTATCTTGAATCAGCGTTCTACGAATATGTCCGTCAGTTTCGTTAAAATCGGTTCTACTGCTGACCGCAAGCATGATCAAAGCCGGACACAATACGAAAAAGGCAAGCAGGTTATAGATGATTTCACGGTACGATATTTTCGGAGAGCGCGCACGGAGTGCGTAACCGGTAAAGATCATCCTGGCGACAAGGGCATTGGCGATGCCGTTCACCGCCTGCTTGGTCATGGTGATATAGGTACTGCTGAGAGGTGCATCCATGACGACGTGGTAGAAAAGGTAGACCAGCGGTATTCCGACAATGAGCCAGTACAGGGTGTCAGCCTGAATCATCCCGAATTTGCGCCGGGTCATCAGCCAGCCGACGGCCGCCACCTCGGCTGTCATAATGATGATGGCATAGGGGTGATTCCAGAGGATGTAGGTATAGCAGGCGATAGTGGCAGCAGCAACCACACCCCGGCCAACTCCGAAAAGCTGCAGCGCCAGCATGGCGAAAATGCTGCCGAAGAGAAAGTCGAGATTGAGGAAGATCGGAAATTTGAAATAGTTGCCCGCGAGACCGGCGGCGATCAGGGCGAGAAGCAACGGGGTACTGTACTTTCTGGAGCTGGCTTCGTCGCCAATTATTGAGCTACTCATGTTGATCTCCTGAAAAGTATACAACTTCAATCAGCCCATAGTCTGACAGCAAAGTATCCCGTCGCACGGCACGGTCAGACTTTAAATTTGGCCAGTACCCCACGAAGGCTTTCAGATTTTTCTGCCAGCGTTGCCGCTACTCCGCCAACCTCGCTGGCAACAGAGCTGTTCTGTTCGGTCAGAATTATTATTTGCTGCATCATCTCGATCAGCTGTTTGGTGCGTGTGGCGATGTAGGTGCTTTTATTCACCAGGGTGGAGGAAATATCCACGGCCCCGCGAAGCCTTTCATCAGTTTCTCCGACGTTGGTGATCAGCCGTCGGGTTTCCTCCGCAATTTCACGCATACGGGAAGCACTGTTTTTGTTTGCTCCGCAGACATTCTCCACGCCGTTAACGACCGCTTTAACGCCGGCGTTTATCTGCGCCAGCGAATTCTGCGTTTTGGCGGCAAGGGCCCGAACTTCGTCAGCCACGACCGCAAAGCCCCGCCCCGCCTCTCCGGCTCTGGCCGCCTCTATCGAAGCGTTCAGCGCCAGCAGATTAGTCTGATCCGCTATATCTGCTATTATTTCCAGAACCTTATGGATGTCAGCCGCCTTGACCGCCAACTCCTGAGTTTGTGTGCTCATCTCTGCCTGACTGACCGATTCATTAATGATGATGTTACCGGCCCGGTTCAACTCTTCCACAAAGCGGGACAATGTTGCGCGTGTCGCTTCGATCGTTTCTGTCGTTGACACCGCCATATCCTCGGTAACATCAAGATTGCCTGCCACATCCTGGGCCAGCTGATTACTCTGATCAATCATGGCTGACTGCCGCTGGATAATATTAGTCAAGTTGGTGACGATATGGGAAAGCTCCTGACTGGCAACAGCTGTTTCGTTTGAGCTGCCGACTGACTGGGCCACGCTGTGCTGCACCTTGGCGATAAACTGGTCTATTAAACCGGCAGCCACACCAACTTCATCTTTGTGTGTAAGCCCGAGGCGCTTGGTCAGATCGCCCTCTCCGTGAGCAAGGTCATCCGCCATTAGGACCATCTGATTGACCGGAACCGTAACCTGACGGCTTATCAGAATGGAAATAGTCATTATAAAAAGGGCAAAGGCAATGACGCCGCCAAGCAGTATCAACCTGATGTTCGCCACCTGTGTGTGTACATCGTCCAGATAGATGCCGCTTCCCACTATCCAGCCCCATGGCTCGTACAGCTTGACATAGGATGTTTTCAGCACCGCCTCGCTTGCGCCCGGTTTGGGCCAGAGATAGTCGACAAAGCCGCCGCCCTTCTCTTTACTGACCTTGACAAACTCCATAAATAGAAACTTCCCGGCCGGATCCTTTGTTTCAGTCAGATCCTTGCCGTTCAGCTCGGGTTTGTAGGGGTGCATTACCATTAAAGGCTGCAGGTCGTTGATCCAGAGGTACTCTTTCTCCTCATAGCGCAGCTTGGCGAGTCGCGCCGCCGCCATTTTCTTAGCCTCTTCAAGTGACAAGGCACCGCTTTTGACCTGTTCACCATAGTCGGCTAACACTCCCCAGGCCAGCTCAACGACATGCCGTGTGGCGATCTGCTTTTCCTTGATGATGCTTTTTTCAAAAAGCGGCACCAGATAGACGACAGTCCAGACCATCATGAGGAGCGCCATTATTGCCGGCGCTATAAGAATTTTGTTCCTTATTCTCCAATCACGTAAAGATGTCATCCGTGCTCCTTGTCTTTCCCGGTTAGTACAGCGTAACAGCTAAAATGGCATCAACACTTGAACCTGCCCAGATTATCCCGCAGCCCTTCGGACTTGGCTGCCATGGCAGACGAGACCTCCTCCACCTCAAGCGCCACTGAGCGGTTCTGTTCCGAGATCTGGCTCATCCGGTTCATTTGCTCCAACAGCTGTTTGGTGCGGGTAGCGATAAAGGTGCTTTTCCTGACCAGATCGGAAGAAATGGTCACCGCACCGGACAGCTTTTCACCGGAATCGCCGGCAGTGGCAATCAGCCCTTTGGTGGACTCTGCGATAGTCATCATGCGGCTGGAGCTGTCTTCGGTTTCACCATAGAGGCTCTCAACCCCGCCGACTACGGTATTTACGCTCTTGTTAATCTGGGAAAGAGAACTTTGGGTCTTGGCTGCCAGTTGGCGTACTTCATCGGCAACCACGGCAAAGCCGCGTCCAAGTTCACCGGCACGGGCCGCCTCAATCGAGGCGTTTAAGGCCAGCAGGTTAGTCTGGTCAGCAATATCAGAGATGATCTCCAGCACTTCGCGTATTTTACCGGCATTTGCTGCCAGTTCCTGCATCCGCCCCGCCAGCTGACGCTGTTTCTCTGCCTCACCAATAATAATATTACCGGCGCTGTTCAGATTGCCGGCAAATTGCACCATCACGTTGCGGGTTGCCTCAATGGTCTCGGTGGTATGGATCGCCATTTCTTCGGTCAGATCCAGATTCTGACCCACTTCCTGGGCCAGCGACTCACTTTCCATAACAATCTGAGCTTGCTGCTGCACGGTAGCACTCAGGTTTGAAGCAATATGGGACAGTTCCTGGCTGGCCACGGCGGTCTCAGTGGCGGTCTCTTTAGCTGTGGTGACACTCTGCTGCACCTTGCCGATAAAACTGTCGATAAAACCGGATGCCTCGCCGATCTCGTCAGCCCGCTGCAGGTTCAGACGGGCGGTCAGGTTCCCTTCGCCGTGGGCAAGGTCTGACGCCACTAAAACCATGGTTGCCAGCGGCTTCACCACCCGGTCATTGGCAATCTTGAACAGCAGCATCATCCCGATGGTTACAAAGGTAAGAAAACCGCCCAGACCGTACATCATGTTGTTCAACCAGCCGGCAAACTGCTTGTTTTTTTCTCCAAAGCCCTTTTCCTTGATCTTAACCGCTTTTGTCAGGTCACTCTTCAGATCGCGCCAAAGCGGTGTCTCTTTGCTCTTTAACATGGCAATGGCAGCATTCAGATCACCTGCCATCCCGATCTTCATAACCTCATCACGGGCTGGAGACAGTGTTTTCCATTTCTGCTCAATACTGTCCAGCGGCAGCTTACCCTTGACCAGAGTTTCTTTGTTGATGGTTGCCAGCGCCTTTTCAAAATCCTTGACAGCCTGACCAAAGTTATCCTTGGCCTTGGAGTCCTGGGGATTCATGATAACGTTGCGCAGAGCCTGCTCACCCTGCAGGCCATGGGCAAGCATCTCATGCAGACTGCCATACACCACCACATCACGTTGCACCATCTCATTGATTTTCCAACGCACGCTGATGGTCATATAGGCAAATACAGCGACAATCAAAACCATCACCACACCGACAATGACAGAACCGGAAACGAACAGGGATTTGATTTTCATAGGTATACCTCGTGTGTTTGTACTCTGAAAATTGCTCTTATTTTTCGACAAGGCTTACATTAAAAGCCCGCACGAGGCTCAATTCTTCAAGCAGCTGATGCAGACGCTGATCGCCTACGATCATGGAAACCGTTACCTTGTCGATATTAACCAGCTTCATCAGGTGGCCAATAACGGTAGATGTCATTGAAAAGGAGTCTTGAATTCTCAAGAGTATTTGCTTGGAGCCATTTTGCTGAAGAGCAGTGATCATTTTTTTGATCTCCATGCTGTCTTCAATTGATTTGATGTTACCAGTGATAATCAGTTCGTTAGTGCCTTTATGTTCAATCTGCATACTATTCTCCTCTGTTTAATTTTTTATCCATCATCTCAATGTATATTTATAACAACACCGTAGCCTTAACCACATTGCCAGTTCCCTGGAATTCAACCGTAGAGAAAGAATGGCGACGGGACATGGCAATGCCCCGGCCATTTGGATCCAGTGACCGCGCCGGATCAATTTCAAGATATTTCGTCCAGTCAAAACCCTGCCCCTGATCCGTTATGCGAAACGTCAGCGCAGAGCTGCACCGTTCGAACGTGACCGTCGCCATCAGGCCCATATACTCCGGCAAAGCAAGGCGGCGCTTTAACTCCTCCTCCCAGCGGTCTTCATACATAAGCAGCTTTTTCTCCTCATAGGTAATGCCCAGGTTGCCATGTTCAACGGCATTAAGCAGCAATTCAACAAGGCCGCTGGATGCAATGTCAGGGTCTGGACACAGTGAAGCGAGGATTCCGGCTACGCGGTTCACGTCCTCTAACGTGGAGAATTGGAGTTCGGCAGAGGTGAAGTATTTCAGCGATTCCTGGTGTCGTGCCGCCTGAGCGGACACCTCTGCCCGAAGCTCGATATCAGCAATAACAGCGCGGACAATACATCGTAGTGCCGTTGGCGCGTAGGGTTTCGTCAGATAATAGTAGGCGCCTGCCTCGATCCCTTCAGCAATTTGCTCTGGCGATGTCGCACCGGATTGCATGATCACCGGTAAAACTCCTAAACGGCTGTCAGATTTGATCATTTTCAAAAGTTCAAGGCCGTTGATACCGGGCATCATGCGGTCAAGTATGACAAAATCGAATGCACTCTCCTTCCGGCTCAGCTTTTCCCAGGCGAGAGTGCCATTGACGGTGGTCTCAATTGTATACTCTTCATTACCCAATAGTTGCGTTATTAAATTAAGGATGGCGGGTTCATCGTCAACCACCAGAATTTTATATTTTCCCATACAATCCTCCAGTTTCCAGTGTCTTCAGGATGATAAGACTCCCACCGGGTTTACAAATAAAAAAGGAGTCATTGTAGCAGCGTATTATCTTCAAGCCACGTCCGTTGACTGAGCCTTCCTCGGCCTCCGTACTCAGTGCATAGCCAGGCAACCCGGAGCCGGTGTCCCGCACCTCCATAAGCAGCAGAGGTCTTTCTGCTCCACGCCACAGGGTGGCTGAAAGGACAATGCCGGCATCTGGCAACGGAGTCCTGCGTGCAAGAGCATCTTCATAGTCACCCTCCAATTGCAATCTGACTTTTTCTTCCCGATCAATCCCCAGGCAGCCATGCTCGAATGCGTTGCACAGCGCTTCATTCAGAGTTACTTCCAACTCGTCACACTCGACAACATCCAACCCGGTTTCCATGGCCAGAGCTTCAAGAAATTCCCGCGTTGTGCTGCTCAGCCCCAACAGTGTCAGGCCTGGTTCTCCCCTCCAATTCCATTCCGAGTTAAGATCCAGGCGCCGCAGATGCATCAGGGTCAGATCATCTAACGAACTTTGATCAGTCTTTTTATTAAATCGACGCTGCAATGCCGCAATGGTCGGCGCCGCACGAAAATCATTCTCAAGTTGTTCACGGTATGCGCCACCCGTTAAGACCTCCGCATCTGTTACACCATCGGTCATAACCAGCAGATCGGCCACCCCGGAAAGTAAGATGGTACTTATCCTGGTCTCACCGGGGTATATGCCGATGGGTGGATTTTCACCGCAGAGCTTTCGGACAGAGCCATCCAAGCCCCTTAACAGCAGGGGAGGCAAACCAAAGAATGCCGCTTTAACCTCTTCCTTCTCCAGGTTCACCAGAAGAAATCCACAGGAAAGAACCTCCTCCTCCAACAACATGCTGGCAAGATATTCACTGAATCGTTTGAGGAAAATACGGAGGGTGAAGGTTCCCCAGAGGTGCAGATTTTCAACTTGATAGTTGAAAAATGATGTCGCCAGCATAGCGGTCAAAGACGCCGACATGCCGGAACCCATGGCATCAACAATAAAGATGAGCTGACGACCATCAAACAGATTGCGGATGGAATAGCCGTCACCGCACATGATGTCACGGGGGGAATATGCCACATTGATTCCCCAACGGGCTTCCCCGGCACCTTGCAATACCTGATAACGCAGATCATGCCGGACAACATGCCGTTCCTTACGCCTGGCCGATTCCTGCTGAATGGCATTATAGACATCGCGATAGCGCAGCTGCTCAACCTCCTGCTGAAGATGCTGCTCAAGCAGTCGGCCGGTAACAATACCTACGGCAATATTTTCAAGGGTCTCACGTATCCTGTCGAAATCAAAAGGCTTGGGCACAAACCTTTCAACGCCGATATTTATCGCCTCGAGAAGAATCTGGTTGTCAATCGTACTGGTCATGAGGACGACAGGTGTTTTAGATCCGGTCGCGCGAATTTTACGCATCAGGTCAAGGCCTGAAAGCCCGGGCATCATCTGGTCAGTAATCACAATATCAGGTTTCTGCTCACAAAAAAGCTCAAAACCTTCCGCCCCATCGGCTGCGATATAAACGCGTTTAAAAAGCTTATTCAGGCTGAGGAACAGCATTTCCCTGCTCGCCATATCGTCTTCCACCAGCAGCAGGGTGAGAGACTTTGCAGCATCTCCAGGAATGATGTCTGTCACAGCTTGAACTGCCGCACCAACGCCTGAAGTTCTTCGGCGTTACTGTGCAGCTGCATGGCTGCGGCGGCCGATTCGTGAGCTCCGGTTGATGTCTGCTGCACGACTTCAGTAATCTGCATCATGTTACTGGATATCTCGCTGGTAGTTGCAGTCTGCTCCTCGGCAGCGGTGGCGATCTGGTTCACCTGCATGGCAACATCATTGATCTGCTGCAGGATATCCTGTAGCGCCTCCCCCGATTTAGCCGCCTCCACGGTGCCTGCCTCCACCTGGTGGACGCCCTGTTCCATGGCGGTAACGGCATCCCTGGTCTCATTCTGAATCGCTTTGATCATTTCGCTGATCTCGCGTGTTGCACGCGAGGTGCGCTCTGCCAGAGCACGGACTTCATCGGCAACGACCGCAAAACCGCGACCCTGTTCTCCGGCCCTTGCCGCTTCAATGGCGGCATTGAGCGCCAGCAGATTGGTCTGATCGGCGATGTCTTCAATAGTCCCGATAATAGCGCCGATCTGGTCGCTGCGCGCCCCCAGGTTTTCCACTGTTTTGGCCGATTCCTGTACTTTTTCGGCAATCTGGCTCATGACCGCCACGGTCTTCTCCACAACAACAGCGCCGCTCTGGGCCGATTGTGACGCCCGCTGCGCACCTTCTGCCGCAAGCTGGCAGTTCTGGGCAATATCCCCTGACGTAGCTGACATTTCCTCACCCGCAGTGGCAACCGTTGCGGCCTGGGCAGCAACCTCCTCCGAGCCGGTGGCAATGCGTTCTGCAGTTATATTCACTTTTTCAGCGGCTGAAGAGACCTCTTCTGATGAACTGTTGATCTTAACCAGTAACCCCTTGAGCGCTCCTGCCATCCGCTGAATCTCTTGAGAAAGGAGCTCCGCTTCATCCACGGATTTAGGCGCATCGGCATCAATGGCGGAGACATTCCTGAAATCTCCCGAAGTCAGCAGTGTGGTCATGGCAATTGCTTCACCCAACGGACGGGATATCCAGAGCCGGACAAAAAACATGAACGTCATTACAAGAATGGCGACCACAAGCACTGTCGCCCCGATCATCGCATTACGCAGTATTTTAGCTTCAGTGTTCAGCTCTTCGATATACGAACCGCCGGCTATCAGCCAGTTCCACTCTTTTAGATGACGGTAGGCAATAATTTTTTCGCGAGGCGAGGTTTCATTTGTCTCCTTGTCAAGCCATGGATACCGAATCACTCCTTCTTTCTGTTTGAGCATCTCCCGGATAAATTCACGACCACCGGCGTCCTTGACATCAGCTATGTTGCTCCCTTCCATGGTCGGATGAATCTGCAGCATACCGGCGTTTTTCCCCTCCTTGGCGTCAAGTGCGTAGAAATATCCGCTCTTGCCAATCTTTACCGTACGAATTTTTTCCTTCAGCCCTTTAAGGCCATCAGTAAAATCATGACCGATAAAAAGAGCGGCAATAACGGCGCCGCTACCATCTTTTACCGGCAGGTATTTGGTTATGTAATCCTTGCCGAACAGCGTGGCCTTACCGACGAAATCTTCTCCCTTGAGCAGCTTCTGGTACGCAGGGGAAGTCCTGTCCAAAGCGGTGCCGATGGCGCGATTACCATCTTCTTTTTTCAGTGAGGTGCTGGCCCGGATAAAATCATCGCCTGAGCGGACAAAGATTGTGGCGACATCCTTCGTTACAGCGGTGAATTTATCCACCAGTTCGGTATTCAGATTGAGCGTGGCTGAACCGGCGCTCAGGGTTGGAACCTGTTTGTCACCTATCGCAACGGTTTTTGACGGATCGATCCTGAATGAACCGGGGAAGTATGTTTGAAACACCGCCATTATCTTATCGGCACTGTCGGCCTGGGCAACGTGGTAGGAAGATATGAAATTGGTAAGTAATGTAACTTGCTGAGTGAGATCATTCTCCGCGCGTTGTTCAAGTTTTCTGGCAATCAGCGAGGTGAGAGAAATAGTGAAAATCCCCATGACAGCAACAACAATTATCGCCTGTAATAGTGACAATCTGACCCCAAGAGAAAATCTTGCTGGACGCTTCATTCATGTACCCCTTTTTCCCGTTTTTGAGATTTGATCTTGAAAATTACTGTCATAACAGATCAGATTTTTACCTCTTTGCCCCTTTGGAAAACATAATACACGTGGTACTACCGTCTGTTCATGGCATAAATCATTTTATAAACGTTTTATGTTTCTGTCCAGCTGGTGCGACACCATACCGAGGCGGATAATATCATCACGACTGAGGACACTTAACTCACCTGCATTCAGGTCGTAACCAGACTCCTGGCACAGATTCTCAATGGATTTTTCTGCCCGTTTCCGGAACAGATCATCAGTCAGCAACCTGCCTAATAACCGTTCTACCGCTTCCTGGCTCATCTTTATCTCCTCATTTTTTGCCCTGGCCGGCATGGTCTTCCAGGTGATATTGGGAAAAATGAATTTCCGCACATGCGGGGCAAATTCCATGGCTGAACTTTGCTTCAGAATGTTCTGAGATGTATTGTTCAAGCTGTTGCCAGGTTTGTTGATCATTTCGTATCTGCTTGCAGTACATGCAGATGCTGATTATCCCCTCCAGCAGTTTCACTCTTGAAAGGGTTTCTTCCAGAGCCATCTTCTGAGCCTTCAGCAGATTCCGTTGCTGTTTAAGTTCTATCTGATTACGAATCCTGAGTCGGGTCAAGATTATATCAAACGGTTTATGAATATAGTCCACCGCGCCAAGATCCAGCCCTTGAGCCTCGTTTTTACCCTCATCAAGCGCCGTGATGAAGATCACCGGAATGTCCGCCGTGACCGGATCATCTTTCAAAATTTGCATAACCTCGAAACCGGTCATACCAGGCATCATGACATCAAGCAGGATCAGGTCAGGGAGCTGTTCTGCGATAAGTTTGAGCGCGACACTCCCGTCATACGCAGAGCGGAGATCATATTCGTGGCGGAGAATGCGTTCCAGCAGAGAAACATTAACCGGGTTATCATCAACGATCAGTATTTTGGCCCTGTCGGGCTGCGCATTCTGGTTCATAGAATAAGAATCCCTTCACTGTACTTTTTTGGGACAACAAGATAGAGATGCAACCATTATATAGCAGTATCAGTGCCAAAAATTATTTCATGTATAATCAACCTGTTAGAGCCGCCAGTTTGGCAGCAGTGTACTATTTTGGAACAATCCGGGGGATATCAGTACGGGAAGTCTTTGGTTAGTCGCGGCAGAATATTTTATGGCCTGATATCGGCCTGGGCTGTTCTTCGGGATGGCGACGATGGGGAGCTGCGGGTTAAGAAATTCCGGGTTGACTCGGCAGAGTGGCCGATGGCGGTGGCTCCCCATACGGTTCCCAGAAACAATAGCTGTTACGCCCGGCTTTCTTTGCCGCATACATGGCTCTGTCGGCTGCAATTTCAATCTCTTTCATGGCCACGCCGTTGTCGGGGAAAATGCTGATACCGATGCTTGTTGTGAGTTCCACCAACGAATCTGCAAGCTGGAATGGCTGTCTGAACTGCTCCAACAGTCTTTCTGCAATAGCCGCGAGGTTTTCTCTCCCCCCGCAGTCGGTGACGATGATGCAGAATTCATCGCCTCCTTGTCGGCAGATGGTGTCCAAATCGCGTTTGCAGCATGATCTGATCCTCTCTGCTGCTTCAACAAGGACCAGATCCCCCGCTTCGTGACCGTACGTGTCATTTACCTCTTTAAAATGATCCAGATCCAGGCAGAGCAGCCCGAACGTCCTCCCATAGCGTCGTGATTTGGCTATAGCCTGCTGCAGGCGGTCTTCAAACAACCTCCTGTTTGAAAGTCCGGTGAGCGGGTCATGAAACGCCATATCGCGGATGGTCTGTTCGTTTCTGATCCGCTCGCTGATATCACGAAAAATTGCCACTGACCCGGTAACGGTGCCAGCAGCATCCCGAAGAAGTGAGGTGGTTCGTTCGATGTGCAAGATGGCGCCATTGCGCTGATAACTGCAAAATGCTGAATGGGTCTGGCCATCCTTGATCGCCTCAAGGGTAATACAATCAGGGCACTGGTCATTCAAATCAAATATTTTGTAACAAGGTGAACCGGTCAAGTCCCCGGACATTTCCATCATAGCCCTGTTTTGATGGAGAATCCGGAAGTCAAGATCTCTGATGACAATCCCTTCACCGATACATTCCACCACCGTCTGAAACTTGATCTGCTCCTCCTCAAGCTTCCGGTGGGTCAAGATGGCATCCCAGCAGCGCTTGACAGTCCAGAGGAGTTTATCCCCATCTACCGGTTTTATGATGTAGTCGTTGAATCCCAGCTGAATGGCAGAAATCAGGAGTTCGGTGTCATATTCAGCCGTAACGGCAATTACCTGCATGTTGCAACCCTGCCGCTGCAGATTTTCAACCAGCTGAATACCGTTCATTTCCGGCATACAGATATCGGTTATTACCACCGGATGATGGCGCTCGGCAAAAAGTTTCAATGCCTGGGCACCACTGCCGGCACACTGTACCCTTGCGCCGTGGCGAGAAAGGATTCTCTCGATTACCAGGCATGCTGTGGGATCGTCATCTACGACCAGAATATCAAGAGCCTCAAGTTTAAACGTCCGCATGGTTTGCATGGTATGCCTGGAATCCATTTCAGTAAGCTCCTTTGCTTTCTGACAGGCCTGTTCTTGTCACCCGTTTCATCTCAGACACCAGCGAGTCGACATCAATCGGTTTGGAGTGGTACCCGTCAAACCCCTGCTGAATAAATTTCTCACGATTGCCCTTGAGTGCAAATGCCGTCAGGGCGATCACCCGCTGGCGAATCCCGCTGTCTTTCTCCCCCTCACGGATGATGGCAAGCGCCTCATCGCCGTTCATGACCGGCATCTGGACATCCATCAGTATGAGGTCAAAACGGCCCGTCTCCAGGGCGTTCAGGGCCTCTTTACCGTTTTTTGCGCATGTCACCATGTGCCCCATTTTTTTAAGCAGTGCGACACCAAATTTGGTGTTTATTTCGTCGTCCTCTACGAAAAGAACACTGAGGAACGGGCCGTCCCACAATCCCGGCCCCGTCTCTGTGGAACAGTTCTCATACTCTTTAGAATCTGCTGCCGTAAAAGGAATCAACAGGTGAAACGTGCTGCCACGCCCTTCACAACTCTCGACCTGTATACTGCCGTCCATCAGCTCCGCCAGACGGCGACTGATGGTCAGGCCAAGGCCGGTGCCGCCATAACGGCGTGTGGTAGAACCATCTCCCTGGGTGAACGGCATGAAGATATGCTCAAGGATATCCGCTGCCATGCCTATGCCGGTATCCTCCATGGTAATATCAAGCAGCAGATTAGATTTTCGCTGTTCAACAACGGCAACCGAAACAGTAATTGAACCATTCTCGGTGAATTTAAGGGCATTACCCAGGAGGTTAAGCAGTATCTGCTTTAACCGCAGCTGGTCGCCAAACATAAACTCCGGGACGTCGCCACCTATTACTATCCGGTGCGCGAGACCCTTGCTTTCGATATTCTGCTGTTGCGATCTGACGAGATCATTAAGCAGAGACCGCAGGCTGAACTCTGCTCTCTCCAGTTCAATTCTTCCCGCCTCAATCTTGGAGAGATCGAGGATGTTGTTAATCAGCGTGAGGAGATTGTCGCCAGAAGTTTTCAAAATGGCGAGATACTCTTGCTGCTCTTCCGTCAATTCCGTCAAATTCAATAGTTGGACCATGCCGAGAATGCCATTCATGGGGGTGCGGATTTCATGGCTCATGGTAGCCAAAAACTCACTCTTGACACGGTTCGCGGCATCGGCTGTATCGCGGGCCAGAAGGAGTTTTTCCTCCGCCAGTTTTTCTTTGTTGATGTCTGACAGCGTCAGTAACAGCACTTCTTTGACCATGTGGCTGCCGGTGAGACAGGTGTCACGACGGCCTGACAGCTGGGTCCAGGACAGAGAACCATCTGACCGGCGCAGGCGTGCGGTTATGCTTTTGCCCTGGGGGCTTTTAAAAAAAGCTTTGAAGCGACCCTGAAGAATGTCGCGGTCATCAGGAAACATGAACGAGCCGAGTGACATGCCGACGGCGACTATACCGACATCTCCCAGCATGGCGGCAAACGTCTGGTTGTGCTTAAGGATTATGCCGTACTCATCAAGGGAAATATACCCGGTCGGAGCATGGTTATAGAGTTTCAGGTATTCATCACGCACCTGCTGCATCTCCAGCTGTGCCTGCTGCAACTCATCGTTTTGCATCTCCAGCTGAATCTGATGTACCGAGAGATCGTGAACCAGCGCCTGGACGTCCTTATAGTCCAAATCGGTTGGTACACCCTTTGATTGCACCATCAGCGTTTCAGCCCGTGATCGTAAAACCCGGAATTTTGCTTCCTGACCGCTCATTATGGGCACTCCTTTCCTTCACACTGCTTCAACAGCGTGCGCAACTTTGCCTCGCTTATCCGCAGTGCCTCTGCCGACAGATTACGCAGGGTTATATCTTCGTGGGTGATAACAACCTTGCGCAGACCGGCGCCGGATCCGATATAGGGGGTTACCCTGCCGATAAACCAGCGGCTCTGGTCTGCCGAGTGGCAGGGGTACTCCATTTCAAAGGCATCACTGGCGCCGCTCATGACAGCGCGAATGCCGTCACGGAAATGGTGGGCACTTTCGTCATCGCTGCCAACGCTGCGGGAGCAGATATCCAGGTAGTTGACCCCGACGCCGACCCTGCTCGGATCTGCCTGATTGCTCTGTGAAAAATCGCGCCACGACTTATTAAGCGCCATGATCACCCCCTGCTCGTCCAGCACGCAGATGTTGGAGAGCAGCGAGTCGATCGTCATCTGCGCCAATATCTGCGATGACGAGGCGGACTTTTCGGCTCTTTTGAAATCACTGATATCAACAAATGAGATCACCGTGCCGGAGAACGTTTTCGGGCCGATAATGTAAGGAACCACCCGCATCAGCAGCCATTGGCCGCTGTGTGTCTGTACCTCCAGCTCTGCCGGGCGACTGCTCTGCTGTACATCCCGGATGATCCTGACGGGATCACAATCGGCCAGAAAATGGGATATATGCGTGATTGGCCGCCCGACATCGGCGTCAAGCAGCTTGAATATCTCGGTCGTTTTTTTGGAGAAACGTCGCACCTCCAGATTTTCGTCGAGCAACAGGTTGCCGATCTGGGTGGCCGAGAGAAGATTGTCTACATCGTTGTGCAGTTCGGTCAGTTCTATGATCTTGCTCTGGTACTCGGCATTGACGGTGAACAGCTCTTCGTTGGTGGATTGCAGCTCTTCGTTGGTGGACTGCAGCTCCTCGTTGCTGGAGAGGAGCTCTTCGTTGGTCGCCTGCAGCTCTTCATTGCTTGTTTCCAACTCTTCGATGGTCGCCTGCAGGTTCTCCCGCGTAAACTGCAGCTCCTGTTCCAGGTCGCGCAACCGCTCTTCAGCCTCGGTGGAGAGGTCGAATGACTGCACGGACAGGTTTGTTTCAGTCTCCTCGCGCTTGGTCTCGATGATAAAAACAGCGACGAGAGGTTCCTGCTGTTTTTTGTGCGGCATCGGCTTGATGCGCAGATCCATCAGCTTTTGCACGCCGTGGTGGGTGATGCGGATGTTG
>JAFLLC010000188.1 GCA_019162745.1 Deltaproteobacteria bacterium
ACAAGGGTTCATGGCAGCTACCAGCATGACACGTGCCGGATAGGTGAGGGAGAGCAATGAGCGGGAAATGGTGACTTTGCCATCTTCCAGCGGTTGACGGAGCACTTCGAGAACATTTTTCTTGAATTCAGGAAGTTCGTCGAGAAAAAGGACGCCGTTGTGCGCCAGGGAAACTTCACCCGGCTTCGGAGTTGTGCCGCCGCCGATCAATCCGACATCGGAGATTGTGTGATGCGGAGAACGAAACGGCCTGACCGCCAGCAGAGCACGCTCCTTTTCGAGCATGCCGGTGACGCTGAAGATCTTGGTAGTTTCGATCGCCTCGTCAAAAGACATGCGCGGCAAAATAGTCGGAATACGCCGGGCAATCATGGTTTTTCCGGAGCCTGGCGGACCTATCATTAAAATATTATGAGATCCACTTGCGGCTATTTCCAGGGCCCGCTTGGCGTGCTCCTGCCCCTTGACTTCGCTGAAATCCTCTCCGTATTCACAACCGCTGGCAAACAGCGCCTGCAGGTCAACACGGCACGGCTCGATGATCTCACGACCACTCAAAAACTCTACAACCTGGGAAAGAGATGTGGCCCCAATGACATCAATTCCCTCGACAACAGCGGCTTCAGGGGCGTTTTCAGCAGGGAGGATCAGGCCGGTCAGTCCGGCCCGTTTGGCGGCTACCGCCATCGACAGTGCGCCGCGAATCGGCTTTAGTCCGCCATCCAGTGAAAGTTCGCCCAGCAGGATATAATCATGAGCCCGACTCCCTTTGATAATACCGGTGGCGACCAGAATACCGATCGAGATCGGGAGGTCGTAGGCGGCTCCCTCTTTTTTGATATCGGCCGGAGCCAGGTTGGCGGTTATGCGCCGGGCCGGGAAGTCATACCCAGAATTTTTCAACGCCGCCTTGACACGATCCTTGCTCTCTTTGACTGCACCATCCGGCAAGCCAACTGTAGCAAAGGCCGGCAGACCCGGGGCAATATCAATCTCAACGTCAACCAGAATGGCATCAATACCGATCAGGGCACTGCTGAAAACTTTTGCGAGCACTTTTAACCCCCAATTATGAATTTTAAATTTTGGATTGAAACCATTTATCCTAAAACCGGCAGTTCAATAACACGGAGACACGGAGAAATCAAAGGCTTAAGATCTCAAACAATAATACCTTTTTGGTGAACCATAGTGCTTCTTATTTTACCTGTAATTCTCCGACTTTACTCCGTGTTCTCGCTTAGAAGCGCCTACTTTTGACCGTGTCTCCGTGTTTCAAATAAATTTTAATGGTTTCGTATTCAAAATTCAAAATTGCTTTCACCCTTTCAGCATGATGAAGCCCATCTGACGCCCTGATTCTTCCTTATCCCTGCGGTACGAAAAGAATTGTTCACTGTGACAGCAGACACACAGCTTGGAAGTCTGAATCGCATCCGCCGGAAGTCCGGCTTGGGTAAGCAGTTCCCGGTTGGCTGCGATCAGATCGAGGTTCCACTTGCCGGGACTCTTCAGCTCTGCACACGAATCCCAGGCGATGCCACCCTTTTGGAATCCCTGCCTGACCGGTTCGTCAACTTCGTAGCAGCATTTCTGGATGCAGGGACCGACTGCGGCGTGGAGCCTGGATGGGTCGGAACCGAATTCAGAGCGCATGCCGGCCACTGTTTTGGAAACCAGCCCCTCCGCGGTACCTTTCCAACCGGCATGAACGACGGCGATGACCTTATTTTCCGGGTCGCAGAGCAGGATCGGAGCGCAGTCCGCCACACAGACACCAATGATGACGTTCGGCTGGTTGGTAATAACGGCATCACCCTCCACAGAAAGAAAATGGCTGTAATCTTCGTTCGGTTCGTTAATCACCAGAATGTCACAACCATGCACCTGCCGGGGGGTAACCAGCGCTTCCTGATTGACGCCGAAAGCGCGGGCAAGCAGGCTGCGATTTCCTTCAACATTTGCCTGCTGATCCTGAGTGTTCAACCCCAGGTTGAGCGAGTTGTAGGGCGGGCGCGAAACGCCTTCATGGCGGGTAGTGAAGCCTTGCGTCGAGCATGGCGACCCCGGGAAATTTACTTCAACATACTGGATACGGCCGATACGATTGATCTGCATGATACTACCTCCAACCCTATGAACGGGATAAGTGCATTAACGAAGCTGTTTTCTGCAATGATCCTCATAAAGCAGCTTCTAGCTTACTAAAATTCTTTTTGCCTTCCGCAGCAAATTAGGCTTTACTACCGTGCTTGCGCTGTCGCCAGACATAGGCCGCTACCAGCGCGGCACTGAAAAGAACAACCCAGAGCAGCGCTTTATTCGAATACTGCATTATCAACTGTTGGTTCTCGCCGATGGTATAGCCGATCAACGTGAGGATGGTACACCAGATGCCGGCGCCAAGCAGTGTGTACAGCGAAAATTTGAGGTGATTCATCCCCGCCACTCCGGCCGGGATTGAAATCAGATGGCGGATCACCGGCAGAAGGCGGCCGATAAAGGTGGATATCTCGCCATGACGCAGAAAAAACCGCTCCACCCTTTCGAATTTATCAGGCGGAATAAGCACGTATTTGCCATATTTGAGGATTAACGGCCGCCCCAGATAGTGGGAAACGTAATAGTTGGCATACGCACCGATCAGGCTGCCTGCGGTGCCGCACAAAATGGCAAGCCCCATGTTCATTTTACCCTGATAGGCCAGATATCCGGCCGGCGGCATAACAAATTCACTCGGAACCGGAATGATCGAGCTTTCCATGGCCATCAGTAGTACAATGCCCGGGTACCCCATCGCACTGATCGTTTCCAGCAGCCACTGGATGAGGGTATGCATCATATAAACTCCCTTATAAATAGTACGGTCGCTCTTTATACAACAACTGAGCCATTCGGGCAACAGCAGATAAAAAAGGAGAAGCAACCATGACAAGAGTGGTAAAAGGATTTTTATGCATCACATGCCTGATGCTGACCGCCTGTGCGTCCCTGACCGGTTTGAATGATAAGCTTGACCGGAGTAAAGAGTTTGACCGGAGTGTGAAAGCCTATAACCGGATGTTGAGATGGCATGAAGTTGAAAATGCCGGGATGACCTATGCTGATCCGGAACAAAGGGAAGAATACCTGAAGCGGGCTGCAGCTCTCAAGAAGCGGGGGCTCTCCGTTACCGATTTCCGCATACTCTCCTCCAAGTACCTTCCGGAGAAAAAATCTGGAGATGTTGTGGCAGAGTTTGACTATTACATTCTGCCGTCCAACAGGGTCAAAACGGTTTCCGACCGTCAGGAATGGGTCTATCGGGAGGATGCCAAAAGCTGGCAGATTAAAAGCGGGTTACCACCCTTTGAATAATAGAAAATGACTTCATTGGAACAGCAGATACAACAGTTCACGCTCTACCTCCAGGTCGAGCGCGATGTCTCACCGCACACCTTGTCGGCCTATCGCAGCGATCTGGCGCAGATGCTGGCGTTTGTTATACGTGAGAAGGGGGAGGACGTTTCTGCTCATGACGTTGACCATCTGCTTCTCAGACGCTTTCTGGCGGGACTTTCAAAAGATGCCAAAAAAAGCTCCATCGGCCGTAAGCTGGCTGCGATCCGCTCTTTTTTCCGCTTCCTGCTGCGCCGCGGATTGATTGCCAGAAACCCCGCAGAGCTGGTCGCCACGCCAAAAAAAGAACAGCTGCTCCCGTTTCATCTCGATATCGATCAGGCCACGGCGATGATGGAAGCGCCGGATCTCCTGCAGAAGTACGGTCTGCGTGATCGTGCGATCCTGGAATTACTTTATTCAAGCGGCCTCCGTGTTTCCGAGTTGACCGGCCTGAATATCAGTGAACTTGATCTGGCGTCCGGCATGGTACGGGTAACCGGCAAGGGGGGAAAGGAGCGCATCGTCCCGGTCGGTAACCGTGCTCTGGAAGCGCTGCAGGAGTATATTGATCAGCGGAGCGATGATCAGGTCAAAGGCCCCCTTTTTCTCAACACCCGCGGCGGGCGCATTAACCGCCGCAGCGTGGCACGGGTCGTAGATGCCCATGTCACAATGATTGCGGCTTTCAAACGGATCTCACCACACACCCTCAGACATACCTTTGCCACTCACATGCTGGAAGGGGGCGCCGACCTGCGCGCCATCCAGGAACTGCTCGGTCACGCCTCGCTCTCCACCACCCAGAAATATACCCATGTCAGCATCGACCGCCTGATGGAGGTGTACGACAAAGCTCACCCAAAAGCACATACGAAAAGCGGGGAATAAGTCACCTTATTCCCCGCCATTAAGCATATTTTAAGAGCAGGCACGACACAGGTCGTGGCCGTCACCCTATCTTGACTTCTACCTTATCACCCTGGCTCACCTTGAGCTTTCTCTCGATCCCCGGGCCGATAACGACTGAGCCGTCATACTGCTTGTCCATTTCTTTTAAAACCATGACCGGGAAGGTACCGCTCGTACCAGTGGCTGTATTTGTCAGGATCAGTTTCTTGAATGGAGCATTGTAATAATTGGAAATAAATTGAGAGGTAGGCTGACTGACGGCAACCATCCCAAGTGAATCAAAACTGGCGCTGGTCTCTTTATTGGCCAGATGGGTGATATTCATCCGCAGCAGGCCACCGTTTGATCCTGAAGATTCAACAGGTAATGGCTGGTTCGCGACATGGGCTTCGTCAAGACGTTTTGCTTCGAGCTTTTTCACAGCAAGATTAAGCGTTATCGACAGGACCTGAAGATTGATTGCATTGGCACACAACAAAAAAAGCATGGCCCCCGGAAATGATTTAACGAGGATATGGCCGTCTGTATAGCGTAAGTCAAGAAGATCAAGAGTTTGAGATATCTGCAGACCATGGGTACATTCCAGTGCCAGTGAGGCTGCCTTTTTTAGTGAGGCTTCATCGATAAGCACAGAACACGCGTGCGCAAGTACCTCTCCTTTCTGGCTAAAGAGTGCACTGCCAATCACGCCATCAACACTGTTTATGTGCTGCAGAATGTCCTTCATGGTACGGCTCCCCTACTTGGCCGGCACGAATGCAGACTTGATCTCGGCTTCAACGCTCTCCAGATTGCAGTCAGATTTGACCGCGATGCTCAAATAATGCTGCTTGGAGTCGTAGAACAACAGGTTGTAGTTTGTAGTATGTACAGCGGCAACCTTGATTTCGCCCAACCCCATCAGATCACCGAGACTGTTACCGGTTTTGGCCAAAAAAACACCCTTTGCTGCCAGCGCTGCCGCTTCGATACTTGAGTCCTGAACCGGCGAACCCTGTTTATCGAGCAATACAGCATAGGTGATATTATTTATTTCCTGCAGACGGGCGGCTATCTTGCTCATTGTACGACGGGGAGCCACGATGGGGCCGGCAGATTTATTCGGAGTTGCGCCGGTATTTTCTTCATCAAGGCGACGCAGAGCTTCAAGCAGAACAAAATCGGTGCGGTAGTGGATGGTACAGACGTTCGAAGTCATTTCCGGGTGAATAGTAAATGTGCCGCCCGGCCACTTGATAATTTTGTAAATAGCCTGTTCGCCCGATTCTTCACCCTGCTCGGCATGAATTATCTCGCCATCAACAAAATAAATCACACCCTGGCTCTCTCCATATTCTACAGAAATAGCCCCGGTATATTTATTGTGTCCTTTAAGCTGTATGACATCGGTCAAGGAAAGACCGGCCACTGCACCTTTAAAACCGCTAACGCTTTGAGACATCTGTGCCAACCTGTCAAAGGGATAACATCCGTACTATCTGCTT
Source organism: Deltaproteobacteria bacterium (assembly GCA_019162745.1). Lineage (GTDB taxonomy): Bacteria > Desulfobacterota > Desulfuromonadia > Geobacterales > Pseudopelobacteraceae > JACRCG01. Next base: position 5,775 of record JAFLLC010000188.1, read on the forward strand.
GCAACAATCATCATTTAAACCATAACCGCGGTGCAAGTTCAAGCATGAAAGTCACGTACCACATAAATAAACCCCGCCGGTTGCCCGGCGGGGTTTATTTATTCCAGCGGTGAAAAATTTTCTAATCTTCGCAGAGATCTACCTTGATGTCCCAGTTTTTAAGCTTCATGGTGCCGTTTTTGTCAAGGTTGAGATGCATCTTGAAAGCACGATCCCACAACTGAGGCTCATGGCCTACCTTGCGCCTGATGCAGTCAGCCTCAGCCATATTAAGATACTCGGTCAGCTGATCCTTGTAGTCCGGATGCGCGCACTTCTCGATGATGCGGCGGGCACGATCCTTTGGTGCCATACCGCGCACGTCAGCCAAGCCCTGCTCGGTGATGACACAGTCAAGGTCGTGCTCGGTGTGGTCAATGTGCGAGCAGTGCGGTATAACGCAGGAGATACCGGTCGGATCGGTCTTCGAAGGACGACTCGACGGAGTGTGCATCATCTTCAGATAACCGTTACGCAGGAAGTCGCCGGAACCGCCGATACCGTTGATCATACGGGTACCGCCAACCAAGGTGGAGTTGGCGTGTGCATAGATGTCGATCTCAACCGGGGTGTTCATGGCGATACACCCTAAGCGGCGGATCGGCTCCGGAGAGTTGGAGATCGAGAGTGGGCGCAGAACGCACTTACCATAATATTTGTCCCAATTGGCAAAAAAGCGGGGGAAACCCTCGGTCTCAGACAGCGACAGCGAGCAGGCGGAAGCGGCGTCACATTTGCCGGAGTCAAGCAGGTCAAGAATGGTGTCCTGCAGAACCTCGGTATAGACGGTCAGGCCGGTAAAGGGGCCTTTGGCCAGACCACCGATAACGGCGTTGGCGATTGAGCCGACGCCGGACTGAATCGGCAGCAGGTTCTTGGGCAGACGACCCGCCTTCACTTCATGGGTAAAGAAGTCGATGATGTTATTGGCAATCGCGTCGGAGGTATCATCCATCTCGGCAAAGGCGCGCCCTTTGTCACGAAGCTTGGACTCAACCACGGCAATGATCTTGCTCGGATCGCACGGGTAATACGTTGTACCAACACGGTCGGCAGTCTTCTGGATATTGATAACCTGACGGTTTGGTGGATTATCGCAAACGATGATGTCGTGAATACCTTCAAAGGAAGGCTCGCCGATGTTTACTTCAACGATTACCTTGTCACACATCGCCAGAATTTCGCCAATAACACCGCAAGAGGTGGTGGGAACCAGGCCGCCGTCTTCGGTAATAGCAGAAACTTCGATGATAGCCAGATCCAGACGACCGGTGGGGGAATCCTTGGTGTAGAAGCCGTAGCCAAGATCCTGAGCAAACAGGGAGAGGTGTTTGTCACCCATCCGGATCTTGCCGGTGTTGATACCGGCAGCGATATCCTTGCCGGTCTGGTACGGCCAGCGACGGTCGATCATGTCGTTCTGAGCCCAACGATTTTCCGTCTCGGCACCAACGGAAGCGCCGATGAACAGACTGAATTTAAGCTTACCCTGCAGGTTGTTTTTCTCAACATGCTCGGCAAGGGCGATAGGTACCATCTTGGGATAACCGGCAGGAGTAAAGCCTGACCAGCCAAGGTTCATGCCATCCTTGAAGAACGGGATCGTCTCCTCGGCGGTCATAACCTTGCTCAAAAGTGACTTGCAGCGAACGCGATCTTGCAGTGTACCGTAATCTGACATTTACTACCTCCTGTTTGTTTTTTGTGTTTACAGGCCATAACCTGCGTTGATAAACAATTTTGGTACCAACCGCCAAAAAAGGTTGATTGTAATGATAGCGAGATGTTATGCCTAAAGAAGGCCCACCAGGAGCCCGAGTAGAACCGGATTCTACCCATACACTCCTGTTTCGTCAAGCGAAAAAGTATACAGTATATTTGCTTCAGTTTTCGTAATCAACAGCCACAATAGATGAGCAAACCAATTTCATATACGGGACGACCTCCCCGGCGTGAAAGGGATGAATCTGATAGGCCTGCAGATCTTCGAGCGAATCAAAACGGGTCGTAAGAGCGATATCGTATGAACGCTCCGACCTGACGAGGTCAACACCGACCTCAAGGTGACGCAGCAGGTCAATCTTGCCATCCATACTGAGCAGCTTGTTTCGGGTTGTCGCCAGGGTTTCGGCGGTAGGTTCCGCCAGCTTGAATAACACAATGTGGGTAATCATCGGTCTGTTCCTTTCTTTATAGCGAGTATTGAGGCTGATAAACGTTTATGACGAAGAAGGAAGTTGCCGCAGAAAAACTACGTACGCCCCGCTGCCACCCATTTCACGCGGGGCCGGAGCGAACTCCAGGATTGCCCCGCGCCCGGCATCGCGCAGCCAGGAAGCAACAGCCTGATGAAGTACCGGCTCTTCAGGAGAGTGATTTCCTTTGCCGGTGATCACCAGGACGGCTTTTTGCCCCTTCTTCCGGGCGGAGAGCAAAAAACGCGGCAAGGCATCAAGAGCCTCCTCACGTGTCAGGCCATGCAGGTCAAGCTGATGACTGACTGAAACAACACCCCGCTTCACCTGCCGGAGCCGGTTGCCGACCAGCGGCTGCAACTCACCTTCATCAGGAACAGAATCGGTAAATTTCGTATCCATCTTCAGCCTGCCGATCTCTTCAAGAAAAGCGCCATCTTCGACAATCTGAAGCTCTTCTCCCGTTTTAGCGGCTGTTTTCTGCAGGTGGTGAGAGGCTGCCTGCACCGGCTTTTTGCCGGAATTTAGAAACGGGCGCACATCCGCAACCGCCTGAAGAAAAAGATCAAGCCCATTCTCAGCCGATTCCGCTGTTTTTGGAACGACGGCCTGAACAGGCTCTGTCGGCTCCGCCTCCGAAACGGCGACACCCTTTAGTGCCCCAAACGGGGTGACGTGAAACTCTTTTGCTTTGGGCGGATTCTGGTTTTTTGGTTTTTTCTTTGTCACACTTTCAGTCCTTCGCTACCAGCGTTATTTCAATGCGACGATTCCTGCCCCGACCTTCTTTAGTAGCATTGTCGGCCACAGGTTTATATTCGGCAAAGGCTGCCGCCGACAGATTGCGGGGATCGATCCCCTGCTGCTGCAGAAATTTGGTGACATTGATGGCGCGAACAGCTGACAGCTCCCAGTTGGTAGGAAAGGTGTGAGCCAGAGCGCCGGTAATCTGGACCGCATCGGTATGCCCTTCGATCCGGATAGCCTTATCACCAACGTTTTTAAGCGTCTCAACCATCTTGTTCAGGATGTCGAGCCCTTCCGGCTTGACCTCGACCCTGCCGGAATCAAACAGGATTGCCGCTTCCATATTAACCGTCAGCTTACCCTTCAGCTCGGATATGGTAACCTGCCCCTTGGCAATCTCGTTCTTCATATTAGCAAGAAGCTGCTCGTACGTACCGCTCACCTCTTTAACCTTTTCCTCTTTTGCCCGCTGGAGTTCAGAAATATCATCATTCAGTTTGCTGTTTTCAGCTTTAAGATCCGCCACTTGCTGACGCGCCTCACTGATGTTTTTTGACAACGTATCTGATCTTGCCCTGAGAATCCCCTCCAGCTGTTTTTTGTCATCAGCAAGAACGGCAGCATCCTCGGTAAGTCTTTTGAATCTGGCTTCCAGTGCGCTGTTTTCGAGGAGAAGTTTTGTGTGACTCTGCTGCAACTCTGACAGCGTTTTTGTCAGCCCATCCGCTTCCTCAACCTTTTTCAGATAGCTGCTTTCAGCGACCAGACAGCCACTGGCAGACAATATAAACAGGGCACCAACCACATAAACAAGTGTACGTTTGATCACGATTCATCCTCCCATAGAGATCTATCTTTTGGCCTTATATCATATAATCCTTATTTTAGTAATGCCGAATATACAGCTTTTTTAATTCATAACAGCGATCGAACCGGCGCCGGCTTGACATGACATCGCTTTAAGAATACAAGGAATCAATGCTGCCCGGTATTCTTGCACCCGTAAAAGGGTGGTGACCAGACTAAAGGACGAGTTATGAATATTTGTACTAAAGCTATTATCGCCATCACGATGGGGGATCCCTCCGGAATCGGCCCGGAAATCATCATAAAGGCGCTGCAGTCACCGGAAATCATAAACAGTTGCACACCTCTGGTGATCGGCGACCGCCTGGCTCTTGAGCGGGCGCTTGTCGTCTGCGGCTCCGCACTGAAGATCCACAAAATTGAGGCCGCCGCGGATGCGCGGAGTGTCCCGGACGGCTGCATTCCTTTGCTGGCACTCTCGCATCTGACTGACTCTGACATGCTCTACGGCGCTCCAACCGTGGCGGCGGGCGACGCAGTCTACCGCTACATCTGCCATGCGGTGCGTCTCTGCCTTGACGGAGAGGTTGCAGCGATGGCGACCGCCCCGATCAGCAAGGAGGCGATGCACCGGGCCGGCCACGACTATCCGGGCCATACTGAACTGCTGGCGGAATTGTGCGGAACAAACGACTTTGTCATGATGCTGGCCGGAGATGTTCTGCGGGTCGGTCTGGTGACGATCCACGAAGCGCTGAGCGATGTCCCCCGGCTTGTGACGTTCGAACAGGTACTCAAGACCATTCGCATCACAGCAGAAGGGGTCATGCGCCTGACCGGCAAGGCGCGTCCGAAACTGGCGGTGCTGGCACTCAATCCGCACTGCGGCGAAGCGGGAAAGTTCGGTACTGAAGAGGCCGAGATCATAGGACCGGCAATTAGTGCCGCGAAGAGTGAAGGGATTGATGCTGAAGGTCCACTGTCGGCTGATACTCTTTTTTATTTTGCCGGACAGGGTGCCTATGACGGTGTCGTTGCCATGTACCACGATCAGGGACTGATACCGCTCAAGATGCTGCACTTTGATGATGCGGTCAACATCACACTGGGTCTGCCGATCATCCGCACCTCTGTAGATCACGGCACCGCCTATAACCTGGCCGGCAGTGGAATGGCCTCGGAAAAGAGCCTTATGGCAGCGCTCAGGATGGCAACGGAAATGGCGCGTGTACAATAATATTCAAATCGGCTTGACTTCCCACAAAACAATGATATCCCATTAACATACTGTACAGGGAGGATATCAGATGACTAAATTTACAGCATCAAAATCAGGCATCCGGTTGCTGGTGGCAGATGATAACCCTGTCATCCGTGAACTGGTCGAGGCCATGTGTGATTTTTTTGAATATCCCGGAGTGGAGTTTGTAACCAATGGGCTGGAAGCGGTAGAGGCCTGCAAGGTGCAGGCGTTTGACATGATTCTGATGGATTGCCAGATGCCGGAAATGGACGGCTATGAGGCGACCCGTCATATCCGGTCCCTTGAACGTGCTGCGGCCGGTATCCGCACCCGGCAACCGGCCATTATCATTGCCATGACCGGCGATTCAGATAACGACAATCGAGGGTCGTGCCATGATGCCGGCATGGATGATTTTTTATCAAAACCATTTAGCATAAGTGCTTTAAAGGCGGTAATTGACACCTGCCCCATGCTCTTAAAGGATGGCTGAGTAGTGACAGAGCGGACCTTTGGAACAGAATTGACATAAATTGCCGGCCTGTACGGTTATTACCAGCGAAAAGGAGATTCACGTGGGTGTGGAAATGCGGCAGTTCCGTATCGAGAGGCCTTTCAAGGTGGGCGCGGTTGCATACTGTCTCATTGCCGGTGTTGTTTTGATACCTGCCGCTCATGCCGCTGAAAACGCACCATCGCCGGCAGCTGCAGCCGCCACCAGCCAGACCGGTCCACTCACGCTGCAGCAGTGTATCGATATCGCCCTGCAAAAAAACCGTTTCCGGTCCGTATCCCGCTACAGCATCGAAATCGCCGAGGCCCAGCACCAGCAGGCGCTGTCCGGCTACTGGCCTCAGATCGGTGCCAAGGCAAGTTACTCCATCATGGATCAGGACCCCAATTTCATCTTCCCCTCCAATTCGATGCAGACTCCAGGTTTTAATATTGACTTGACTTCGATCGGTGGCCCGAATCTTCCTATTTCCCCCAGCAACGTTGAAATCCCCGAACAGAACATCAAACTGATGGACCGGAAGAACTTCGCCGCCTCGCTCAACGCGGCACTGCCGCTCTACACCGGTGGTCAGATCAGCGCCATCGTCCGCCAGTCCGAGCAGGGGATGAAGGCAGCCAGGGAAGAAGTGCGCCGCACCGACCTGCAGATCGCCTACGACACCACCCGCTATTACTACGGGGCGGTGCTCGCCCGTGAACTGATCCAGATCGGTAAAGAGGCCCTCAGTCGCATGGAGGTGACACTGGATCTGACCGAAAACCTGTATACCAAAGGCTCCGGCAAGGTCAAGAAGACCGACTATCTGCGCAACAAGGTTGTGGTGGAGTGGCTGCGAACTGCGGTCACTAATCTGGAAGCCAATGAACAGCTGGCGAGGGCAGCCCTGACCAATTCCATGGGAATGGGGTGGGAGAATCCGGTTGAGCCTGCCGCACAGGAGCTGCCGTTCAACCCGACCAGCGTCGCTCTGAAAGAACTGGTCAACGGCGCCTACAGTTTCAGTCCGGACTGGACCAGTCTTGAAGTCGGACTTGAAGCGGCTGCGGCAAAAATTGACGAGGCCAACAGCGGCCACCTCCCAAAAGTCGGGCTGTTCGGCAGCCTGACACACATCGAAAATTCCTACGCCAAAGGAATCGTGACTCCCGACAACAAGAATTCATGGGTCATCGGCATCGGCATGGAACTCCCGCTCTTCAACGGGCTGCGCACCACAGGTGAGGTGCGGGAAGCCAGGGCGCGTCTCGAAAAACTGAAGCAGCAGCAGTTCCTCCTCAAAGAGGGGATGGCCCTGCAGGTGAAGCATATCTATATCCGGTTGATGAGCAGCCAGCAGCAAAAGGGATCATCCGAGGCCGCCGCCCTCTCATCCGAGGAAAACCGCTCCCTGAACGAGCGCGCCTACCGTGAGGAACTGGTCGAGACCAAGGATGTCCTTGAAGCCCAGATGATCGAATCCCTGATGAAGGCCCAGTACCGCAAGGCGCTTTATGACAATCTGGATGCCCGCGCCAACATGGACCTTGTCGTCGGCAGGCAGATAGCCGATATTATTGCAGCACCACCGGCACGCTAGCTATCTCCCACATGAACAGACACAAATCGACAGTCACACATTTTCTGGCACTGGCCCTGCTCTGCTTTCTGATCTGGTGCTCACCTTCTCACTCTGAAACGTTTCCCAAAAATAGCTCGAACGGTGTTGAGACCATCGTTTTCGGCTATACCCCTCAAATTTTTTACCAGGTGGATAAAAGGGATGCCATAGAGCTTATGGATGCCTGGGCGCGAATTTCCGAAAGGAAACTGAATCACAGCATCAAGATATCAACGGTTATGTACAGGACCCTCGCCGATGCGGAGAATGCCGTGGCTAAAAAAGAGGTAGACCTGCTGGTCATGATTCCTGAGGAGCTTCTCAGTTTACGGTCACACGCAGATCTTGAGTCTGTTTTATCGGCGGACTTCGGAAACACCGTCTACAACAACCTGCTCCTGCTGGTCCGGGAGGGGAGCAGCACGCAAATCGAACAACTGCGAGGCAAAAGTCTGATCATCGATATGGGACAAAAGGGCACCATACCGCTTAAATGGCTTGAATCGCTCCTGAAAACAGAAGGCCTGCCTAACTCAGGGTTGTTCTTAGGCCACATGACAGAAAGCTCAAATGGCAGTCAGGCTCTGATGCCAGTTTTTTTCGGCAAGGCCGATGCCTGTCTGGTGGAGCGAAACCACTATGAAACCAGTGTGGAACTTAACCCGCAGATTGCACAACGGCTCCATATTCTGGCGCGTTCTCCCGGTTTTGTCACCGGGATTATCTCCGTGCGCAAAGGTGTGAGCAAAACGGTTCGGGACAAGGTTGTAAAAGTTCTCCAGGAGATGCACACAGATCCGAGGGGAAAGCAGATTATGACCCTGTTCAGAATCAACCGCCTTGTCCCGTTTCTGCCGGAACATCTGACCTCAGTTAAAAAATTGCTTCCGCCAATCACGGTTAAGCGCGCCATTGCAGCACAAAGGAAACAATGACCATGGCACCCAGCTTCACACAATTCACGCGCATTTTTGCCACGGCGCTGCTCCTGTCCGCTGTCCTGCTCCGGGCACTCCCCGCCAGTGCCGCTGCGGTGCAGAGTGACACAATGCCTGCAATTTTTCGGACCGGTTTTCTGCAAAGCACCTTTAAAACCGTGGATATCCGCGATGCCAAGGCCGTCCTGGAGGTGAACAGCCGTGAAATTGCCCGCATCATGGGACTGGGCACTGCCTACGAGGTGGTTTTTTTCTCTGACGCAGCGGCCATGACCACTGCTGTCCGCAAGGGTGAGTTGGAGCTGGTTGCTTTGCCGTCCATTGAATTCATGCATATGCGTAAAATGGCTTCCCTCATACCAGCTTTTGTAAACTCTGAAAACTATGGCCTGGGGATCCGTTATGTCCTTATCACCCGTAAAGAGAGCGGTATCCGATCATTTTCCGATTTAAAGGGCAAGTCACTGCTGCTGCCGTCACCCGGCAGTTATGAACCTTCCCATCTCTGGCTGGAAGTTCTTTTGATGAGAGAGGGAAAGGTGAAACGTGACAGTTTCTTTAGCCAGGTCAGGGAGTCGCCCAAGCCATCCAGTGCCATCATGGCTGTCTTCTTCGGCCAAGCGGATGCCGCTATCGTAACCTTAAAAGGATTTGAGGTGAGCAGACAGCTCAATCCCCAAATCGGAGTAAAATTGGCCGTTTTAGTTGAGTCCCCACACCTCGTCAATGAAGTTATCTGCATGACAACATCCACTCCGGAAAGTTTCAGAAACAATTTGATCAAAGCCATGACCAGTTTTGGCAGCAGTAAAACCGGTCAGCAACTATATTCTATTTTTCAGACGAGCGGCATAACCCCGTTTAAAGCGTCCTTCATGGCGGGGTTGGAGAATCTGTCCAATGAACAGAAACGTCTTAAAACAAAAACTGCGCTGAAAAAATAACCGGCTTTGAGGGCGGCGAGGAACAACGGAGCATCGGCAATGCGCGAAAGAAAGCTGCTCGACAAATTGTGGCCGAAAAAAATTGTATTCCGGACGACACTTTTATTGTCGTTCCTGATCATAATTACACTCGCCATGTTTGCACTTGTCAACATCCCTTTCCAGCGGACGTCGATTCTAGCAGCGATGGAGTCGGAAGCGCGCAGCACAGCCACCTCTATTGGCCAGGTCACCGCCAGCGCCATTATCAGCGAGGATTTCGGGACGGTAATCGAGCACTGCATGCGGGTCGTCAAGGAGAGTCCAACCATCAGCTATGTGGTGGTAACCAAAAACGACGGATTTTCCCTGATCATGACGAAATCAGGCTGGACACAAAAGAGCCTGAGCGGTGAATGGCTGCCGTCCGGGGAGCGTGTTGCCGGCAGCCGTTTCATGAAAAGCGATATTTTTCCGAACGAAGTGTACCACTATTCGTTCCCCTTTTCGTATTCCAGCATTGAGTGGGGCTGGATCCACATCGGTCTATCGCTGGACACGTTCAATGCAAATCTCTCAACGATGTATCTCCGCACCCTCCTGCTCGCACTGATCTGCCTCATCGTCGCTGGTGGTGTGGCGTTTATTTTTGCCCGGAAGCTCACCAATCCGATTTCCTCACTCGCCGCCACGACAAAATTGGTTGCCCGTGGTGATCTGAGCGCCCGCGCCGACATCAGGACCGGCGACGAACTCGAAAGCCTAGGCCGATCATTCAACAGCATGACCAAGCAGCTGCAGCGGACACAGGGGGAGATAATTGCCGCGAAGGAAAATGCGGAGGCGGCCAACAGGGCAAAATCCCAGTTTCTGGCCAACATGAGTCACGAGATTCGCACCCCGATGAACGGTGTTCTCGGCCTGTTGGGGCTGCTGGTGGATATGCATCTGGGGGACCGGCAGAAGAAGATGGTGCGCATGGCACAAGGTTCTGCCGAGAAGCTGCTCGCAGTAATCAACAGCATTCTCGATTTTTCCAGAATCGAAGCCGGACAGCTCCGGCTGCAACGGAGCGATTTCATGCTGCATGATCTGATTCGAGAGCTGATCGATATGTTCTGGATCAGGGTTCAGGGATGTAACATCACACTGGTATATGACATTGCAGACCAGGTGCCGCTGGCGGTAAGTGGAGATGTCATCCGGTTACGCCAGATACTGATCAATCTGCTTGGCAATGCATTGAAGTTTACCCAAAGCGGCGAAGTGTTTCTCGGGGTGACTCTGGTGGAGAAAACATCCGGGCACTCTGTTCTCCGTTTTGAAGTACGTGATACCGGATGCGGCATTTCGCTTGAAAAACAACGGATCATTTTTGATCCCTTTTCCCAGGCTGACGAGACCATGGCGCGGAGCTATGAAGGGACCGGCCTTGGTCTCGCTATATCACGGGAGCTGGTGCAGGCCATGGAAGGGCGTATCGGCGTCCAGAGCGAGCCGGGCAAGGGATCTCTGTTCTGGTTCACCGTCCCCATGCAGAATGCGGAACCTGTCTCTGTCCCTGTCCCTGCAGATGTTCTGACAGATGTTCTGGCGGAACCGGGCAGCGAATATATGCTGCGGGTGCTGCTGGCGGAAGACAATCTGGTTAACCAGACGCTGGCCGTAATGGTGCTTGAAACGCTCCATTGCGAGGTGGAAGTGGTCTGTAATGGCCGAGAAGCGGTGGATGCCGTCTTCAGCAGGGAATTTGATCTGGTCCTCATGGATTGCCAGATGCCTGAAATGGACGGCTATGAGGCCACCGGAATCATAAGGGTACGGGAGTTGGAACGGAAGGAAGGACGTGGGCGTATCACTATTATCGCGCTGACCGCCAACGCCATGGATGGCGACCGGGAGCGCTGTCTGGCCGCCGGTATGGACGATTACATCGCAAAACCGTTCACACCGCCACAGATCCAGGCGATACTCAATCGTTGGCGAAGATCACCGGCCGATGCGCAGGCCACGGATGCAGAGGATGCCATGAGCCCGCCTTCCGTGGCTGTTTCAGAAGGTATTCGTATTGATCCTGGTTGTATCGATGCCATACGTGCCCTGCAGCGCCAGGGAAAACCAGATCTTCTCGGGAAGGTCATCACTCTTTATTTTGAAGATGCCGTCCGGCAGATTGCAGTCATGCACAGCGGCTATGCCGCCGGTGATGCAGCGGCTGTTAAGGGTGCCAGCCACCGTCTCAAATCGAGCAGTGCAAATCTTGGCGCTCTCTGGCTGGCAGAGCTCTGCAGTGAACTGGAGTATTGCTGTAAAAAGGGTGATCTGCCGGCCGACACGGCGTTAATCGCCAGCATCGAGGATGGCTTTTTTGAAGCCAGGGTTCAACTTGAATCGTACACCAAGGAGCAGCCTCATGGCACCACCCAAAGATGACATCCAGAAACAGGTCCTGATAGTAGATGATGATCCCGGTATCCGGCTGCTGCTGGCAGAAACCCTGGAATCTGCCGGATTCCGGGTTGAAGAAGCTGAGAGCGGGGAACAGGCCCTTGCTTTTCTGGCTGACCACATTCCTGACCTGATCATGCTGGATGTATTGATGCCGGGCATGGACGGCTTCGAAGTATGCGCCCGCATTCGTGAGATCCCCGATAGAGCAGGTATTCCTATTATGATGGTGACCGGAAATGACGATGTTGACTCCATCCGGAGGGCATATGATCTGGGCATCACCGACTTTATTACCAAGCCGATACCGCTGGGCGTTGTTGCTTACCGGGTCAGCTTCATCATCCGCGCGACCGATGCCTTTGCAGCACTGAAAAAGAGTAAAAAACAGCTTGCTGCGGCCAAGCATGCTGCCGAAGTTGCGAATATGGCCAAGAGTGAGTTTCTGGCCAACATGAGCCACGAGATCCGTACCCCGATGAACGGTATCATGGGGATGGCAGAACTGTTGGACGACACCGAACTCACCGGCGATCAAAGGGAATACATCGAGGCCATAAAAATGTCCTCGGAAAACTTGCTGACGATCATAAGCGATATTCTCGATCTATCGAAAATAGAGGCCGGCAGGGTAGAACTGGAACACGCATGTTTCACGCTGCGGAGTAGTATCAACGATGTCGTCAGGCTCCAGAGCTTCCTTATTCATAAAAAGCGGCTTTCCATCAGCGTCGATATCCCGGAGCATGTACCGGATACGCTGGCGGGTGACCAGTTCCGGCTGAAACAGATTCTGCACAACCTTCTCAGCAACGCCGTCAAATTCACCAAGGATGGAGGAATCACCATCACGGTCGGCATGGAAGAGCGCCTGGACAATCGTGCCTTCTTCCGGATCAGTGTAGCCGATACCGGCATCGGTATAAACCCGGAGGGGATGAAAATTATTTTCGCCCCCTTCAGCCAGGCAGATGCTTCCATAACCAGAAAATACGGCGGAACCGGTCTGGGGCTGCCGATCTGTAACAGGCTTTCGGGCCTGATGGGTGGAAGCATGCAGGTGGAAAGCAGGGAGGGGGCTGGAAGCACGTTCTCCGTTATCATCCCTTTTGCTGTCGCTGACAGGGGACCGGTCACCACCAGTCTCCGGGAAGCAAGCAGGGCCGAAACCCTGGAAAGTGCGCCCGTGCATATTCTGCTTGCGGACGACAATGAGACAAACCGGCGTATTTTTGTAAAAATTCTTAAAAGGGCGGGGCATACGCTGAGCATAGCCTGTGATGGTGCGGAAGCTCTGGCTCAATGGGAAATGGGTGATATAGACTTAATCCTGATGGATGTACAGATGCCGGGGATGGATGGTGTCGAGACAACCGGGCGCATCCGCCAGCGCGAGCAGATTATCGGTGGCCATACGCCCATCATCGCCCTGACTGCCCACGCCATGGCGGAAGACCGGAGTAGATTTCTGAACAGCGGCTTTGATGGATACGTTTCGAAGCCGATCAGAATACGGGAGCTGAATGCCGAGATGGTGCGCTGTCTCGAACATCTGTCAGCTGTCGAAGAGTGAGATCTCTCTTTCGTGAAGATGCGCTGACTGAGTTTTAAAGAAATCCGCAAATTCATGCGGTATTCCGCTTGCACTAGTCGCACGTTTTTCGTAAACTGCCGACCATGACAACCTTTGAAACCATCTCCGCAAAAGTCCGCGCCAGCCAGCGCATTACTCCTGACGAAGCGCTGTTTCTGTTCAAATCCGGCGATCTGCTGGCGGTCGGCGAACTGGCAGCGCTGGCCAATGAACGCAAAAACGGCCGTAACGTTTATTTCAACGTCAACCGTCACATCAATCCGACCAATGTCTGCGTCAACCGCTGTGCCTTCTGTGCCTTTTCGCGAACCGCCGGCGAAGATGGCGCCTACACCATGGCGCTGAGCGAAATCTGCCGCCGGGCGCACGAGGCGGAGGGAGAAGGAGCCACCGAAGTGCATATCGTTGGCGGTCTCCATCCGGATCTGGCCTTCGAGTTCTACGAGGAGGCGCTGCAGGTGATCCGCAGCACCGCGCCGAAGTTGCATATCAAAGCCTTCACCGCCGTGGAGATTGAATATTTTTCCCGCATTTCCGGCCTGACGATCGAGCAGGTCCTCCAGCGCCTTATGGCTGCCGGGCTCGGCTCCATGCCAGGTGGCGGCGCTGAAATTCTGGTCGAAGAGGTTCGCAATAAAATCTGCCCCGAAAAAATTTCGGGCGCACGCTGGCTGGAGATTATCCGCACAGCGCATCTGGCAGGACTGAAGACCAACGCCACCATGCTCTACGGCCACGTCGAAACCGACGCCGACCGGGTGGCACACATGGAGATGCTGCGAACCCTGCAGGATGAAACAGGTGGTTTTCAGGCTTTTATCCCGCTGGCATTCCAGCCGGAAAACTCAGCCCTGAAACTGGACATCAAGGGGACTTCCGGTGTTGACGACCTCAAGACACTGGCGATCGCCCGAATTTTCCTCGACAACTTCGACCATATCAAAGCGTACTGGATCATGCTGGGTGAGAAGATCGCCCAGGTTTCACTCGCCTTCGGAGTCAATGATCTGGACGGCACCGTTGTGGAGGAGAAGATCAGCCATGATGCCGGGGCCCAAACGCCGCAATCCCAGACAAAAGACGGCATCATCCGTCTGATCAGAAAAGCCGGAAAAGTCCCGGTGGAACGGGATACACTTTACAATCCTATTCGCAGTTACTGATGTGTGCGGTGATATCCGGCGCCGGAACCGGTCCCGGCTGTCTTAAAAAGCTGCTCGCCCCCATCAGCAAGGATAGCTTCCAGAACTCCATCCGCCGTCTGCACATCCTGTTCGGGGTCTACACCACGACCTCTCCCGAACCACTCCCCTCTCCGGGACTGATCATCACCCCGGAGATCCGAAACCAGAGCGAGCTTTACCTGCCGATTGATGAAATAGCCGCTATTTTCAACCGGTTTTACTCCGCGGCACTGACCTACCCACCAATCCTCTCCAGCACGCCGTTCCACAATGCCATGAGTTGGGCAGACAGTTTTGCCGCACTGCCGGCCGAGTTCCAGTTCAGCGCCAATCCGGCGCGGCTGCTGGAATCATTGCTGGCTGACAGCGGCCGACTGGCCCGCTTTCTGTTCGCCTCGTTCCTTCCCAACCGCTTTTATGGCGGCATCGGACGCTATCCAGGGCAGCAGCAGTTAATCAGGGAGTGGCTCACCACAAGGAAAGCAGAATCCGTACACTGCCTCGACGCCGCCTGCGGTACCGGTGAGGAGAGCTATTGTCTGGCCCTGCTGTTGTCAGAGGCAGGGTTATTACCAGACCGAATCCGGATCGATGGCTGGACATTGGAACCGCTGGAAGTCTGGGCTGCGGCTCATCGCCGTTTCCCGCATGACCGTCGCCGCGAACTGTTATTCCGGGGGAAAACCCGCACGCTATTTGAGCAGGGATTCCAGAAATGCATCCGCTTCAGCTCCGTTGACCTGGCCAAAGTTCCCCTCTCTCCACCTTTGCCACAGCGGGGAAAATACTTCGACCTCATCATCTGCAATGGACTTCTCGGTGGTCCGATCATCAACGGCAAAGAGCAATTAAAGCGGACCGTCACCAATCTGACAAATCTTCTTGCACCAGGAGGAATCCTGCTGGCAGCCGATAATTTTCATGGCGGCTGGAAACAGAAATGCCCGCAGAGTAGTCTGCGGGCATTATTTGAAGCGTGTGGGTTAAAGAATATTGAATACAGTGACGGTATCGGAGGTCTAAAACTGTATTAACAGCCCACCCCAGGTCAGGCCGCCGCCAAATCCCATTGCCAGAACCAGATGGCCCGGCTTGATCGTGCCGTTGCGCAGGTTTTCGTCCATCACCAGCGCCACCGAGGCGGCCGAGGTGTTGCCGCACCGATCGAGGTTAAGCAGGAAACGCTCCTTGGGGAAGCCGGTTTTTTTGGCGATGAAATCAATCATGCGGATGTTGGCCTGATGCGGGATGATATAATCAAGATCCGACGGCTCGATACCGGCCTTGGCACACAGCTTGTTGATAATATCGGGAATAACATCGGTGGCAAAAACATAGACCTGCTTGCCAGCCATTTGAAAATAGATATCTCCGGCAGCGATTGTCTCAGCGGTAACCGGCGTGCGCGAACCGGAGGAGGGCACCTGGATCAGCGGCCACCCCTTGCCGTCGCTGCGCATGTAGGTGTGCTGGATGCCAAGCGTTTTATCGCCGCCGGCTTGCAATATCGCCGCACCGGCACCGTCGCCGAACAGAGGACAGGAAGTTTTGTCGTTGAAGTCGAGAATTCTGGAATATGTATCGGCGCCGATTGCCATGACGGTCTTGTATTTGCCGGACTTGATAAAACTATCAGCAATTTCAAGCGCATATACGAAGCTGGAGCAGACGGCGTTGACATCAAAAGCAAAGGCGTTTTTAGCGCCGATATTATCCTGTACCATGCACCCGGTTGAGGGGAGACTCATATCAGGAGTTGAAGTGCCGACAATAATGCAGTCCAGTTCTAATGCATTGATTCCGGCCCTCTCCAGGGCATCTTTGGCGGCAACGGTGGCCAGGTCGGAAGTAGCCTGGGCAGCATGGGCAAAACGCCGCTCACGGATGCCGGTGCGACTGTAAATCCACTCGTCCGCATTTTCAACCAGATAATCGAAATGGCTGTTTGGTATCACCCGATCCGGCAGACATGAACCGCTTCCGATGATTTTTGAAATGATCATTTTTTGTCCCCGATTCCGCTCACCTATGGGCGAGTGAATTTCATTTTAAATAAAGGCTTTTATTTATGTCACAAAATAACGCCGTTTGTCAAGATCGGTGGACCACTCGGGCAGGGACACGTCAAAGTTAATCAGATACAGATTCTGCTTAGACAGACCTTTG
>JAFLLC010000147.1 GCA_019162745.1 Deltaproteobacteria bacterium
TTCAGGAGGGTGACAACTCTTCCCAATTTAATTGCTATCTGCTATAGTTCCCAATCTTATTTTACGAACAAGAGGGTTCAATCATGCGTTATATCAGTACCCGTGGCGGTATTTCGCCTATTCAATTCAAAGATGCCGTCATGATGGGGTTAGCTTCTGATGGCGGCCTGCTTCTGCCGCAATCATATCCGACTGTTACCAGAGAACAGCTTGAATCATGGCGCCCACTCAGTTATCCGGAACTGGCTTTTGAAGTCATCTCGCGTTATGTCGATGATATCCCGGCAGATGACCTGAAAAGTTTGATCACCCGTTCCTATGCCACCTTCACTCACCCTGAGATCACGCCGCTGGTCAGAAAAAACGGTGTCTATATACTTGAACTGTTCCATGGTGTAACGCTCGCTTTCAAGGATGTCGCCCTGCAGTTTCTGGGCAACCTGTTCGAATACATCCTGGCGGAACGCAAGCAGACATTGAACATTATTGGCGCTACTTCGGGTGATACCGGCAGTGCCGCTATACATGGCGTGCGCGGGAAAAACGGTATTTCTATATTCATCCTGCATCCGCTTGGCAAAACCTCCGCAGTCCAGGCACTGCAGATGACTTCCGTCACCGACGCCAATGTTCATAATATTGCGGTACGCGGTACCTTCGATGATTGTCAGGATATGGTAAAAGAGCTCTTCGGGGACCTGGAATTCAAGGAGAAATATTCTCTTGGTGCGGTAAATTCAATAAACTGGGCACGTGTACTGGCACAGGTTGTCTATTATTTTTATGCCTGGCTGCGCGTTACTGATGAAAATGATGCTCCGGTTAATTTTTCAGTCCCTACCGGAAACTTTGGTGACATTTTTGCCGGGTATGTCGCGAAGAGGATGGGTCTTCCTGTCGATAAGCTGTTGCTGGCAACCAATGAAAACAATATTCTGACCCGGTTTATCACGGCGTCCGATTACTCGCTGGGAGAGGTCGTTTCTACCGTTTCTCCCTCAATGGATATCCAGATCGCTTCCAATTTTGAGCGCTACCTGTTTCATCTGTTTGGCGAAAACCCTGCCAGGGTCAAAGAGGCGTTTGCTGAACTGAAAGAGCATGGTCGTATTTCATGCAGTTCAGATGAAATGGCGCTGGTTAGAAAGGACTTTTGCTCGGTTTCGGTTGATCAGGGAGCCACGCTTCAGATAATCCGTGATTTTTATGCAGATACCGGCTACTTGTTAGATCCGCATACCGCAGTCGGTGTCAAGGCCGCTCTTGACCAATTGTCGCCCGATTCTGCCAGGGTCTGTCTTGCCACGGCTCATCCGGCAAAATTCAGCGAAACGGTGGAACAGTCACTCGGATTTCAGGTAGAAGCGCCTGAATCAGTCAAGGAACTGTATGGAAAACCTACCCGATGCGAGATAATGGATGCTGATTTAGATAAAGTTCGTGAATTCCTTGTTGCTCACATAGGGTAACCAACCCCGCTATGTCAGAAAAAAGAAATATAGCCCGGGCCGCTGGCATCCTTGGCAGTGCCACGATGCTGTCACGTATTATGGGCATGGTCCGTGACATGGTGGTATCGCGACTGTTTGGCGCGGGTCTGGCAACTGATGCTTTTTTTGCCGCTTTTCAGATACCCAACATGCTGCGTCGCTTTTTTGCTGAAGGAGCCCTGACGGCCGCCTTTGTTCCGACCTTTTCATCTACTCTCACCAAACATGGAGAAGAGAAGGCCCGCGAGCTCGCTAACACCTGCTTCACCCTCCTTACCATTGTCATGGCGGCCATTACTCTGGTCGGAATTCTGCTCTCACCAGTCATTGTCGGTCTGATGTTCCCGGGGTTCAAGGCCGAACCGGGGAAATTAGAATTAGCGGTCCTGCTCAATCGCCTGATGTTCCCCTACATCTTTTTTATAAGCCTGGTAGCCCTCTGTATGGGGATACTTAATACACTGAGGCACTTCTTCACCCCCGCCATATCGACTGTATTTCTTAATATTTCCATGATTCTGGCTGCGTTCTGTCTGCGCGGCTTCTTTGAAGCCCCCATTACCGCTCTGGCGGTTGGAGTCCTGATCGGCGGTTGTATCCAGCTGATCATGCAGCTGCCGGTTCTCTGGAGTAAAGGGTTTCCGCTCAGGCCTAATTTCAACTTCAGCTCTCCTGAAGTACGCAGTATCGGTCTGTTGATGCTGCCGTCCGTTTTCGGAGTCGGCGTCTACTATCTGAACATAACTGTCAGTGCTATTCTGGCCTCTCTGCTGCCTCAGGGGAGTATTTCCTATCTCTATTATGCACAGCGACTGTTTGAATTCCCACAGGGTGTTTTTACGGCATCGGTAGCTCAGGCGGTTCTACCGTCGATGAGCAGACAGGCAGCAGTCGGTGATATAGCCGGTATGAAGGAGACGCTTTCTTTTGGAGTGCGCTTGATGCTCTTTATTACCATCCCTGCCATGGCGGGTTTGATGGTCTGTTCAACGCCGATCTTCAGTCTGATATTCATGGGCGGTGCTTTCGATTATGAAACTGCTGTCAACTCTGCCCAGGCGTT
Organism: Deltaproteobacteria bacterium; assembly: GCA_019162745.1. Classification (GTDB taxonomy): domain Bacteria; phylum Desulfobacterota; class Desulfuromonadia; order Geobacterales; family Pseudopelobacteraceae; genus JACRCG01. Next base: position 2,554 of record JAFLLC010000147.1, read on the forward strand.
GCTGTACTATTCTGCAGGTCTCTCGTTTGTTGCATTGACTCGAGTTCTGGCGCCGGTATTTTATGCGCTAAAGGATACAAAAACCCCGGTATTTACGGCACTTATAACCTTTATCATCAACTTGTGCTTGAGCCTTGCGTTAATGGGACCCCTTAAACATGGCGGCTTGGCTCTTGCGACGACACTTTCAGCGCTCTGCAACATGCTGCTGCTGCTCTGGCTCCTGAGGCGCAAGATCGGGTCGTTTGGCGGGAACCGTATCATGCTGACCGCATTGAAGTCGAGCTTGGCATCGATTCCGATGGCGGCGGCGGTCTGGTATGGCTGTTCTTTCGTTGATTGGTCAGAGGCAGGACACAAAATATTGAAAGTCACTTTTCTGGGAGGTTCAATTCTCTGCGGCGTCGCCATATATTTTCTGTCGGTGAAACTGCTGCGCTCTGAAGAGGTGACTGAAGCTGTGTCTCTGCTGCGCAGAAAGCTGAAGAAAGGGTAAGTAATGACGTACAGCTCGTTTTTTTTGACAGTTTACGGACCCGGAATTGTGTACGCCACTGAACGGGGGGTGGTAAAAGTAGAAATACCGGATCTAAGCCGGTGTGAGCCTACTGATCATAAAATGCTTCCAGAATTCGAACCCTCCGGCATAACCCTCCATGCCGCTAACATGCTGCAGAGATACTTTCAGGGTGAGCGAATTGATTTTGGAGATATTCCACTGGTACTCGACGCTCTCACCCCGTTTCAATGCAAAGCGCTGAATGTAATTCGGAACAACCTGTTTTATGGTGAAATCTGCAGCTATGGCCAGGTTGCAGAACTGTGCGGTTCTCCGTCTGCGGCGCGGGCCGTCGGGGGGGCGCTGGCTTCCAATCCGGTTCCAATCATCATTCCCTGTCATAGGGTTGTCGCATCCGATGGGCGCCTGACAGGATTTTCAGCTCCCGGGGGTGAAAATACAAAAATGGCGCTTCTGAAGATGGAGGGTGTTATTATTAAAGAGCTGTTGGTGGTTAAAAATCAACTGCTTATACACAGGATCCAAAGGCGCTGAAAACAATTTTTTTATTGCTAAAAGAGCTTGACAGCTTAAACCCCTATTTTTGCAGTACTTACTTGTAACAGATTGAAATTACACAAAAATAACTCTGTATAAAAAAGCGGCATTTTGGATAAAACACCTGCATAAATATCGCTTTTGAGTATCGTCAACAATGTTCTCCACAAGTTATCCACAATTTTTGTGGATAAGAAAAACAATCCTGCAAAAACAGTTACATCGCAGTTATTAATTAAAATTTACTGTCGCGTTCGGCACATTTTGCACTTTCCCATAACTCGTTCATCTCTTCAAGAGTGGCGTTTTGCATCATAACTCCCTGTCGGAGCAGTTCCGTTTCGACGTAACTGAAACGCTTTTGAAAGCGGCCAATAGTTTTTCGCAGCGCTTCTTCCGGGTTGAGATTTAAAAATCTTCCCAGGTTGGCGATGGAAAAGAGCAGATCTCCCATCTCTTCTTCCATTCGTGTAGGATCCCCCCCCGCCCACGCCTCTTCAAATTCATGCAGCTCCTCCATCACCTTGGCAAAAACCTGGTCGGCGTGCTCCCAGTCAAAGCCGACACGCGAGGCCTTTTCACTTATCTTATGAGCTTTCATTAGTGCCGGGAGATGCTCAGGGACGCCTGAAAGGGCTGACGGCCGTTCATCTCCCTTCTCCAGTTTTTTAATCTTTTCCCAACTTTCAATCTGCGCCTCGCTGTCCTTGATCTCGAGGTCGCCAAAAACATGGGGGTGGCGACGGATAAGTTTCTGGCAGAGTGTGCTGATGATATCGTCTATCGTGAAGTCACCCGACTCCTCGGCAATGGCGGCGTGAAAAATCGGCTGAAGGAGCAAATCTCCCAGCTCTTCTTTGAGATGCTGCGGAGATTTTTCATCGATAGCTTCCATAACTTCGTAGGTTTCCTCCAGCAGATAGCGAGTAAGGCTTTCATGAGTCTGCTCCGCATCCCATGGACACCCGCCGGGGGCGCGGAGTTTGCGCATGATGGCTACGAGCTGATCAAATGTGTATTGTTGGTTCATGATGGTTCCTTTTTAATTTTAAGAATATAGTGTGTAAATCATGCGCAGTTGCTTTACTCGGTGGGGGAGCACGAAGCAGGCCGTTATATTTGCTATATTCTTACAATATCGAACATTATATTGTCGAACAAAATTATTAGCGATAGGTGTCCGCCCATGGGAGCCGTTAAGTAACTCTGTACGAGGTGTTCAGGATCGTCTGTTGTTAGCGGGGAGAGGATACGGCGCTTCAGACGGCGGCGCCAGAAAAACATCAAATTGTATTGACCAAAGCTTATTTTGGGTGGTAGTTTTACGCCCGCTGAAAAAGATAGATTCCTTACCTATATAATCAAAAATAATTTTTGAGTCCCGGAGAACACTTAAATGGCACAGCGTGGGGTTTTGAACAGTATTTCAGGCAAATTATTGGCAATTATTGCCGGTTGTGTTTTGGTGTTTGGCGTTGTTATGGCCGCTTATCTGGCTTATTTCCGTTCTCAGCTGGTTGCTGATCGAAGTGCGGAAATAGGAAAGCGTCTGCAGGGGGAGGTTAATACCCAGATTGAGGGGAAACTCAGCTTACTTTTGACTAATGCTATCAGTACTGCCCATAACGTAAAAGTGGTTGAGGCGTTGCAGCAGAATAACTATTCAGCTGCCGAGAAAGAGTTGCGGCAGGTGATCAAAGAGTTTGAGCAGGCAGACTTCAAAGGTACCGGTTTTCACCTTATCAGGGCCAATATGACCAGCTTCTGGCGCAGCTTCATGGATAAACGGGATGATGATATCTCCTTCAGGGGTATGGTCAAGAAAGTAGCGTCTGAAAAAAAAGCTGTCTGGGGGGTTGAACTGGGAATAGCAGGTGTTGGTCTGCGCGCCATGGTGCCTGTCAATGACGCAGCCGGTTCCATGGTCGGCATGGTGGAAGCCACCTTCGGAGTAGGCAGTATCAGCCGTGCTATGCAGCAGGAGAAAGCCTTCTATATTTTGCTGATAGATAAAAATGCCGTAAACGTGGCGGAATTCACCAAACAGTCCGGCGATGTGGAGGTGGGGGGCAAGTACCTGACCGCCAACAAGAAATGGTTTGACGACGGTACCGTGGCCTTTGCCAGAAGCGCTGACTACAACCGGCTGCTGCAAGAGAAGACACTGCTTGACAGCAAGTATTTCTATGCCGTGACCGAAGCCAAGGATATGAACGGTAAAGTCTACGGCCTGCATCTTACCGGTATGCACCGTGCAGAATATGATAAGCAGATTAAGCCGGTCTTCAGTCTGGCGAACAACCTGTTGATAGCCATTAGCATCATGGTGATACTAATGGCGCTGGTGATCGTGGCTATGCTGAAAAAGGTTGTGATTATGCCGGTTACCTCGCTTTCGACCTTCCTGTTAACGTTGCAGAATGACCTGACCAAACGTTTCGGCTGGAAAAGCAATGATGAGATCGGCCAGGTAGCCGATAGTGTTAACGAATTTTTGACCGGCATGCAGCAGGTGGTCTCCCGGGTGGTTACGGAGAGTGCCCAGCTGTCTGCAGCTGCCAGTCAGCTGAGCGGTAATTCCCAGACTATCTCCCGTTCGGCAGAAGCGGTGGTTGAACAGGCTTCAAGTGTTGCTACGGCCAGCGAGGAAATGGCGGCTACAAGCCATGACATTGCCAACAACTGCCTGATTGCGGCTGGGGGGGCACAGTCTGCAAGTGAGGCGGCGCTCAGTGGTTCCGGTGTGGTCTCATCCACTATAGCCGGGATGGAACAGATTGCAGAGCGGGTTCGTGATTCGGCCCGGACTGTCGCCAGTCTTGGAGAACGGTCTGATCAGATCGGCGCCATTGCCGGCACCATTGAAGATATTGCTGATCAGACCAATCTGCTGGCTCTGAATGCTGCCATAGAAGCGGCCCGTGCTGGTGAAATGGGACGCGGGTTTGCCGTGGTTGCCGACGAGGTGCGGGCTTTGGCTGAGCGGACTACCAGAGCCACCCGTGAAATCGGCGGCATGATCAAGGCGATCCAGACTGAAACCAAGGCGGCAGTGCAGCAGATGGAGCTGGGGGTGAAAGAGGTTGAACAGGGGACGGCCGATGCTTCACGCTCCGGCGAGGCGTTGCAGGAAATCCTTTCCCGTATTAATGATGTGACCATGCAGATCAACCAGATTGCCACCGCTGCTGAAGAACAGACCGCTACCACCGGCGAGATAGCCGGAAACGTCAGCCGAATCAACGACGTGGCCAATGACAGCTCACAGTCGGCTCAGCAGTCAGCAACCGCTGCAGCCCAGTTGGCTGTGCTGGCTGAAGATCTGCAGCGTGAGGTGCGTCAGTTCAGGGTGTAGTAAGCGATATGGCCAGGAGGCTGTGGAACAATCATGCTGTTCTATTTTGGCAATTGGAAAAATTCCGGGGACATTCATACTCAAGAGTTTCTTGAGTTGAAAACTTGTATCCATTAGCCTCCATAAATGGTCAGATTCACTCGTTTCATAGCCTCCGGCATTCCTCACCATGTTTACCAGCTGAAAACCAACTTTGTACCGGCGCGGGAATATGCATGCCTACAGTAAAGCTTACCGAAAATAATTCCATCAACATTCCTTCCGAAATTCTGAAAAAACTCGGCCTTGCACCAGGAGATACACTTTCTGTTGAAGCGGTGAACGGTGAACTTGTATTCCGTCCGGTTCGACCTGTTGTCCCGCCATCCGAAAAACCGGCCCCAGCTGTCGGTAAAAGCCTTAAAGAAGCAATTTCCCGCAAAAATCTGGAGACCGGTATCCAGTTTATTAAAGGAATCGGTCCGAAGCTGGCTGCGCTCCTCGAAAAACGTGAGATCCGCACAGTTGAGGACTTGCTTTATCTGCTGCCGCTCCGCTACGAGGATCGCCGTCAGTTACAGCCTGTCTCTTCATTACAGCCAGGTCAGAGCGCCGTTTTTTCGGGAACGGTTTCATCTGCCGATGAAACCAAGACCAAAAGTGGTCGGAGTGTGTTCGAAGTTCTGGTTCAGGACGCCACCGGCACGATAGCCTGCAAGTGGTTTCATGCCAATGCACTCTGGATGAAGCGTACCTGGAAGGTCGGGCGGGTCGGCGTTTTCAGCGGCGAGGTGAGCCAGTTCGGCTACCAGCGTGAAGTACATCATCCCGATGTGGAGTGGCTCCCTGAAGGGAAGGATATTGCATCGCTGCTGGCGGCAGATCCGGCCAATTTCGGACGCATCGTCCCTGTCTATCCGCTGTCTGAGGGGATACATCAGAAAGCGATGCGCCGGATTATGCGCGAAGTTGTGGATGGTTTTCTGCCAAATATTGATGGTGTTATACCGGTGAGTCTCTGCCCGGCAGAATATCCGCCCCTTCGTGAGGCGCTGGGGCAGGTGCATTCACCACCACCTGAAGCTGATCTTGCTGACCTGAACCTTGGAGCCACACCGGCACATCAAGCTCTGGCGTTTGACGAATTCTTCTTCTGGGAGTTGGGACTTGCTCTCAAAAAACGCGGGGTGTTGAAGGAGGAGGGGATCGCTTTTCAGGTGAGCCATCGCTATACCAAGGAGCTGGTGCGGCTGCTCCCGTTTGAACTGACAACTGCCCAGCGGAGAGTGCTGGCGGAAATCAAGGCTGATATGATGGTGCCGCATCCGATGCACCGCCTGGTTCAGGGTGATGTGGGAAGCGGCAAGACCCTTGTTGCGCTGATGGCGGCACTGATTGCCGTTGAGAATGATTTTCAGGTGGCCATCATGGCGCCAACAGAAATTCTGGCTGAGCAGCATTGGCACACTATTCACCGCTGGTGCTCCCGGATGGGGATTGAGGTGACTCTCGTAACAGCAGGGCTGAAGGGTAAAGCCAAAAAAGAGGCTCTTGAGCGGGTAGCCGATGGCAGCGCCCGGATCGTAATCGGTACCCACGCGGTTATTCAGGAAAAAGTTGAGTTTGCCAGGCTTGGGTTAGGAGTGATTGATGAACAGCATCGTTTCGGTGTACTGCAGCGCGGCGTCCTGAAAAAAAAAGGGACTAATCCTGATATTCTGGTCATGACTGCCACTCCGATTCCCCGCACACTCGCGATGACGCTGTTTGGAGACCTTGATCTGTCGGTGATAGATGAAATGCCGCCCGGGAGGATTCCGGTTGAGACCAGAATCTTTTTTGAATCCCGCCGCGCACAACTCTATGATATGATCCGCCGCGAAGTTGGCTTGGGACGTCAGGTCTACGTCATTTATCCACTTGTCGAGGAAACTGAAAAAAGCGATTTGAAGGCCGCCAGTCAGATGGCGGAGCATCTCCAGACGGAAATCTTTAGCGACTTGAGGGTCGGCCTGCTGCATGGCAGGTTGAGCCCGGTGGAAAAGGAGGCGGTTATGACCTCCTTTACGAACCGCGATTTTGATATTCTGGTATCGACTACCGTTATCGAAGTCGGCATCGACGTGCCGAACGCTACCTTGATGGTTATAGAGCATGCCGAGCGTTTCGGGCTGTCACAGCTGCATCAGTTGCGTGGCAGGGTAGGGCGAGGGCAAGATAAGTCATACTGTATTTTGATGACAAACGGTAAAATATCCGAAGATGGAGAAAAACGTCTGCGGGTGATGGAATCAACGTGCGACGGTTTCCGGATTGCCGAAGCCGATCTGGAGATCAGAGGGCCGGGCGATTTTCTCGGCACCCGTCAGGCCGGCATGCCGGACTTTCGTGTTGCCAATATACTGCGGGACGGCAGTCTGCTGGAAAAAGCGCACCGGGCGGCCTTTGATCTGCTGGAACTCAATCCGGAACTGTCTGGTCCGGCAAATGCCCCGATGCACGATGAACTGCTGCGGCGCTGGGGTAAGCGGCTGGAACTTGCAACTATAGGATAGGGAATTAGATGCAGATTGTAACAGGCATGAATATCTATGATAAAAGTCTTGATGCTTCGGTTGTCACCATTGGCAATTTTGATGGCGTCCATCGCGGCCATGCGGCGATTTTTGCCCACCTGAAGAAAAAAAGCGTGGATCTTGGCATCCCTTCAGTTGCAGTAACCTTTGAGCCGCACCCCTTGAAAGTACTGGCGCCTGATTCAGCTCCCTTGCTGATTACAACTTTCGAACAAAAATCCGCACTGATTGCGGAATTCGGCATCGATTATCTGGTCGCTGTACCTTTTTCCAAAGAATTTTCCCAACTGGCGGCGAATGATTTTGTCCTCAAAATTCTCTCTGCTTCACTTGGCATGCGGCATATTATTATCGGGCATGATTATGCCTTTGGCAGGGGGCGGGAAGGAAATTTCAGGACATTGGAAATTCTGGGCGCCCGGAACGGATTTACCCTTGAAGATCTCCCCCCTATCGGAGAGGATGGGATCATCTTTAGCAGCAGTCTGGTGAGGTCCGCAGTTGCTGACGGAGATATGGCGGCAGCGTCACGAATTCTCGGGCGCTATTATCAGATTGACGGTACCGTTGTTCATGGCCGGGAGATCGGTAAAACTCTCGGATTTCCCACCGCTAATATAGCGACACCCAATGAACTGCTCCCCTCTGATGGTGTGTATGCGGTGATGGCTCAGGTGGATGGCACGTTCGTCAAGGGTGCCTGCAATATCGGAATCAATCCAACCTTTGGCGGGAGCACGCGCACGATCGAAGTCTTTCTGCTTGATTTTTCCGGTCACATTTATGATCACGGGATCTCTGTTTATTTTGTGCAGAGGTTAAGACCGGTGCAAAGGTTCCCGGACGCCGCCGCACTGAAAAACGCCATCGGCCGGGATGTGGCTGATACTCTTGTCATATTGGCCGATCTGAATACAACGTATTTAAAAGCCAACGACAGGCCGGAACACTGTGCGCACTGAAACGAATCTTAAATTCTGGCTCGGAATCGCCGTGAGTCTGTTTTTTCTGGTTCTGCTGCTCAATAAAATCAATTTCAGCTCTTTAGGCGCAGCTTTTTGCTCTGCTGATTATCGTTATGTTTTTCTGGCGGTCTGCGCCACTTTTTTCAGTTATTTTCTGCGCGCGGTCCGCTGGCGTTATCTGCTCATCTCCGAGAAGTCCATCCCGCTTTCGTCACTCTATCCGGCTACAATTATCGGCTATATGGCCAATAATCTGCTGCCGGCGCGTCTGGGAGAGTTTGTTCGGGCGTACACGCTCGCAAAAAAAGAACAGCTCGGAACTCCGGCGGTGTTTGCTTCACTGGTGATCGATCGGCTCTTTGACGGATTTACGGTGCTGCTGCTGCTGCTGATAACTCTGTTTACGCTGCAGCTCCCCTCAGGAATGGAAGATGCCGCGCTGGCGCTAAAGGGTGGCGGGGCGCTCATGTTTCTACTTTATTGCGGTGTCGTACTGTTTCTTTATCTGCTTAAACGGCAGACCATGCGTACGCTTGCGGCTGTCGGACACGTTTTGAAACCGTTTCCCAAACGTCTTTCGGACCATATAATCCCGCTTCTCGGCTCTTTCATCGGGGGGATCAGGCTGTCATCACGCGGGAGGCATGTTGTCGCAATTGTAGCAACATCAGCCGGGATCTGGTTAGTTTGCCTGCTGTCGATAGATATGACGCTCCGTTCCTTCAATATTCATCTGCCGGTAGCGGCTTCGATGTTCATTTTGATTATGCTGGTTTTTGCGGTTATGGTGCCCGCTTCTCCCGGTTTTATCGGCACGTACCATTATGCCTGTTACAAGGGGCTTACTGTTTTCGGAATCCCGGAAACCACCTCCGTCAGTGTCGCTCTGGTTATGCACGGCACCGGTTTTTTCCCGGTTATCATTGCGGGCTGCTACTATCTCTGGAAAAACAAGCTCTCTCTCAAGGAACTGCAATGGGCGGAATAAGCCGGATAAGCTTGCCAGGATTCAAAAAAATAAAGATAAACCCATTTATTATCCTTTCATTTATTCTCCCGTTCGCCCTGTACATGGTCACTCTGGCGCCATCAGTGACTTTTTTTGACAGCGGAGAGTTTCTGACCGCAACAGCGAGCCTCGGATCAGCACACTCTCCCGGTTATCCACTCTTTTTAATGTATGCCAAGCCTTTTACCTGGCTGCCGCTCGGCAATATCGCCTTTCGAATCAATGTTGCAACGGCGTTCTCTTCTTCTTTAGCCTGCCTGGTTGTGTATGTCCTGACAACATCGTTGCTGAAAAATGAAACTTTACTTGAAGATGAGCGCTTTAACCGGATTACTGTTAAATTTGCCGGTCTGGCTGCCGCGATCTCGTTTGCCTTCACGCCCCGTTTGTGGCTGCAGTCAAATCACGATAAGCCCTATCCGCTGCTGGCGTTTATTGTCGCGATTATTTTTTATCTGCTGCTGAAGTGGCAGGAACAGTACCGGGAGGGGAGCGAGCGTCCTTCATATGTCTATGTTTGCACTTTTCTTGCCGGTCTGGCGATGGGCGTGCACCAGACCATCGTGCTACTGCTGCCGGCCTGGTTTCTGATGATCGTGTTGACCGATTGGCGCATGGTGACACGGATCAAGGAACTGCTTCTTGCCACGGCTTTTGCGCTGCTCGGGTTTTCGGTCCACCTTTATCTGCCGCTTCGGGCGCTGAGTAATCCGCTGCTTAATTGGGGTGATGCAAAAACAGTTGATCAGTTTTTGTGGCATTTTCTCCGCAGGGGGTACCCCTCCGAGCCCCCTTTCCGTGATATGGCGCTCCTGTGGGCACAGCTCCGGGCGTTTAACGTGCCGCGTGAGTTTACCTGGTTAGGTGCGGCACTGACGGTACTCGGTCTTTTCTTTCTCTGGAGCAGAAACCGGAGCGTTGTTGTCGCCTACCTTGTGTCAGTCGTTACCTTTTTGCTCGTGATTGTCGGCTATTTTAACACACCGATGGAAATGATCTTTCTTACGGAAGAATTCTTTACGCCGCTATATCTGCTGAGCGCCGTCATGATAGGCATCGGCCTTTTCACTCTGCTTGCTTATGCGATTCGTAAAGCACAGCTCCCTGTTCGTCTTGGGGTTCCTGTATACGGAGTTGTTGCGGTGCTGTTCTTTACGCTGCCGTCAGCATTGTGTGCCGTTAATTATTTTGAAAACGACCAGCACAATAATTATATCGCTTTTGATTATGCTGCAAATTCACTGCGCTCGTTGCCGCAGAATGCCATCATGTTTACCTGGGGTGACAGCGGGGCATTTCCGCTATGGTACCTGCAGGGGGTTGAGCGGATGCGCCAGGATATTGATCTGCCGCATACCCCGCATCTCGTGTTTAATTGGTATCTAGACTCAATGCCGCGCATCTTTAAAGGCAGTAACCTCAAAAAGTTCGATATATTCTCTTTTGGTCCCGAAACGGCCCTGCGTATCGCGATAACTGAAAACCTGGGATTAAGGCCGGTTTACATCGATTTTTCAACCAGATATTCAATTGAATTCAAAGATTATCTGCCTGTTCAGCGGGGAATTGTGTACCGCATTCGGAAAATTAATGAACCGTCCGGCATACCTGATGCTTCTGTGTGGGATAACTATAACAATCGAGGCATTATGGTAAAACAGTCTTTTCTCGATCTTGATACCGGAAAAGCGATCTTGATATATGCAAACAGCTACTTGGAAGTCGGCGAGTATTTAGCCGGAATCAACAGACAACAGGAGGCGATCATGATGTTGGGAAAAGCCGAACAGATTACACCGGAGATGCGGGCTGCTGCCGATCAGGTCCGCTTGCGTCATGGCCTCGGGCGCTAAGCGGATGCCGGTAACGGTGAATGGAAAAACTCGTGTGGTCTGTATCGTCGGGGATCCGGTCCGGCACTCGCTTTCGCCGATTATGCAGAACGCAGCGTTTGCCGCCAGCCTTCTCAATTACGTCTATGTTCCCTTTGCCGTATCCCCTGGGAACCTGGGGCAGGCGGTGGCGGGACTGAAGGCTCTGGGTGCGTGCGGTTTTAATGTCACCATACCGCACAAAACGGCTATTATTCCGTTTCTGGACCGACTGGATGAAAGCGCCCATGCTGCCGGAGCTGTCAATACCGTACAGCTTTGCGACTCCTCCCTGGTCGGATATAATACCGATGGCGACGGTCTGGTGGATTCGCTCCTGGCTGACCTGGCTTTTTCCCCCGGTGCGGAACAGATTCTGGTAGTAGGAGCTGGCGGCGCCGCCAGGGGTGCGATAGCGGCGCTCTGCCGTTCCGGTGCGAAGAGGATACTGGTCTGCAATCGTTCGCTGGAGAACGCTGTAGCCGTCAAACAGGATATGAACGTCCGCTATCCCGAAACAGTTATTGACGTGGTCGGCCAGAATCAGCTCTGCCGCGAGCACCTCCGCCTGACCTCGCTGCTGCTTAATACCACTTCACTCGGTATGAACGGCGAGAGGATTGAAGGTGTTCATCTTTCCTGTCTGCCGGGAGATGCTAAAGTCTATGACATGGTTTATTCATGTTCCGGGACCCCGCTTCTGATGGAAGCGTCTGCATCTGGTTTACAGGCTGTTAATGGCTTGGGTATGCTTGTCGCCCAGGGTGAGCGCGCTTTCGAAATATGGACCGGGCAGAAAGCTCCTGAAGGAGTGATGCGGCTGGCCTTAAGTAGTATTTGACGGCCTTAACTGCAACCGCTTGACAATAACCGGCAATCTCCCTAATATGGCGCTTTAGACACGTAAACGGAGAAATCATGCAGTCAAACAGACTTGGAGAAATCCTGGTAAAAAATAATCTGATCAGCCGCGATCAGTTAGACAGGGCATTAGAAGAGCAAAAGCTTTCTGGCGGTCAGCTACGTCTTGGCTCGATTCTTATTAATCTGAAACTTATTACGGAGGAACAGCTTACCTCGTTTTTATCCAAGCAGTATGGAGTGCCGAGTGTTAATCTTGCCGATTATGAAATAGATCCGGCGGTTATAAAAATAATTCCAGCTGAAGTCGTTCAAAAGTATCAGTTGCTGCCTGTTAACAGGGCTGGTGCGACCCTGGTTATCGCGGTAAGCGATCCATCCAACCTGTTTGCAATTGAAGATATAAAGTTTATGACCGGCTACAACATTGAAATGGTTGTAGCTTCAGAGCGCGACATTAAGGCCTCGATAGACAAGTATTATGATCAGTCAGCCTCGCTGGCAGACGTCATGGGAGATATGGATGTCGAGGATTTTGAAATTATTGACGATAATGAGCAGATCGACGTCGGTTCTCTTGAACGGGCGACTGAGGATGCTCCGGTTGTCAAGATGGTCAACGCAATTTTGCAGGATGCAATCCGTAAAAAAGCCAGTGATATTCATGTAGAACCGTACGAAAAGCTTTTTAGAGTACGGTTCCGGATTGATGGCGTTCTCTACGAAGTCATGAAGCCCCCGCTCAAGCTCAAAAACGCAATCACTTCGCGCATCAAGATTATGGCGGAACTTGATATCGCCGAGCGTCGACTTCCGCAGGACGGCCGTATTAAAATCAAGCTGGGAGGTGGCAAGGACATGGACTTCCGTGTTTCGTGCCTTCCGACACTTTTTGGCGAGAAAATAGTACTGCGTCTTCTTGATAAGGGTAACCTGCAAACGGATTTAACCAAACTGGGGTATGAGCCTGAAGCTTTAGCTCATTTCATGCACGAAATACATAAACCGTTCGGTATGGTACTGGTTACCGGACCAACCGGAAGCGGCAAAACGGTATCCCTGTATTCAGCCATAGCGGAACTGAATAAGGTGTCGGAGAATATATCCACAGCTGAAGATCCGGTCGAATTCAACTTTGCCGGGATAAACCAGGTTCAAATGCACGAAGACATCGGCCTCAATTTTTCGGCGGCATTACGTTCATTCCTGCGTCAGGATCCGGATATTATCATGATCGGAGAAATACGCGATTTCGAAACGGCTGAAATTGCCATAAAGGCGGCTCTAACCGGTCATATGGTCCTTTCAACACTGCATACCAATGACGCACCGGCCACCATTAACCGTCTGCTTAACATGGGGATCGAGCCGTTTCTGGTCGCTTCAGCAGTGAATCTGATCACCGCCCAGCGCCTGGCCCGGCGAGTCTGCGGCGAGTGTAAGCAGCCGGAGGCTATCCCGGTACAAGCTTTAATCGATGCCGGGGTGTCTCCAGATGAAGCGCCTTCATATGTCTGCATGCGCGGTAAAGGGTGTCCGGCCTGCAATAACACCGGTTATAAAGGGCGTGTCGGTTTCTATCAGGTTATGCCGATGCGTGAAGAAATCAAGGAACTGATCTTGAATGGGGCCAATACCGCTGAAATTAAACGTGAATCGATGCGAATCGGTATCAAAACAATGCGTCAGTCAGGCTTAACAAAACTTAAGGAGGGGGTAACCTCCTTTGAAGAAGTGTTAAGAATAACCGTTTCTGACGACTAACCAGGGGGCTCGTGATGCTTAACCTTCATCAATTACTGAAGGTACTTGTGGAAGCCAATGGTTCTGACCTCCACATTACAACCAACTCCCCGCCGCAGATGCGTGTTGATGGGCACCTGCTTCCGATGGATTTTCCCCCCATGAACCAGGTTGAAACCAAACAGCTCTGTTATAGTGTGCTGACTGATGCACAAAAGCATAAGTTTGAAGAGGAAAATGAACTTGATCTTTCTTTTGGAGTGAAGGGACTTTCGCGCTTCAGGGGAAACATGTTTATTCAGCGGGGTGCTGTAGCCGGTGTTTTCAGGGTTATTCCTTATAAAATCATGACGTTCGAAGAATTAGGTCTACCGCCGATTGTGCCGGAGCTGGCGGCCCGTCCGCGCGGTCTTATCCTGGTGACCGGCCCCACCGGAAGCGGCAAGTCCACAACTCTGGCGTCTATAGTCGATTACATCAACATCAATCGCCGCGAACATATTATCACCATTGAGGATCCTATTGAATACCTCCACCCCCACAAGGGCTGTCTTGTAAATCAGCGTGAAGTAGGTGCTGATACCAAAGGCTTCAAAAACGCCTTAAAATATGTGCTGCGACAAGATCCTGATGTGGTACTGATCGGTGAACTGCGTGACTTGGAAACCATTGAGGCTGCGCTAACCTTGGCTGAAACAGGTCACCTCTGTCTTGCAACGCTGCATACCAACTCGTGCGCCCAAACCATAAACAGGATAGTTGACGTGTTTCCACCCTATCAGCAGACGCAGATCCGGGCGCAGCTTTCTTTTGTTCTGGAAGGGGTGTTATCACAAACATTAATACCTCGAATGGGAACAAAAGGTCGTGCTCTGGCTCTCGAAATTATGGTACCCAATGCCGCTATCCGGAATCTTATTCGTGAGGACAAGGTTCATCAGATATATTCACAGATGCAGATCGGACAGGAAAAATTTGGAATGCAGACCATGAATCAATCCCTTTTTATACTCTTTCAGAAGCGGTTGATTTCGCTTGAAGAGGCGCTTGGCCGTTCGCAGGATCCGGAAGAACTCAAACAGATGATCAGCAACCCTGCGGCAGGTATGCATCGCCGCCCCCAGATGCACTGAATCCATGAAGGAGAACCGTAATGCCGAAATTTAACTGGGAAGCTCGCACGAGAACCGGTGGCTCACAAAAAGGTGTTATTGAAGCGGCGACAGTTGATGTAGTTGAAGCACAGTTAAAAAGATATGGCTTCAGTAATATAAAAATAAAGGCGGAAGCCAAAGGTCTGAGCTTTAAGTTGCCGAAATTCGGCGGCGGCGGAAAAGTAAACGAAAAAGATCTTGTTATTTTTACCCGGCAATTTTCGACCATGATTGACTCTGGTTTGCCACTTGTCCAATGTCTTGAGATACTGGCTAAACAGCAGGAAAATAAGGCTTTTCAGGAAATATTGTACAAGGTCAAAGAGAGTGTTGAAAGCGGTTCTACCTTTGCCGACGCACTTGCCAAGCATCCGAAAGCTTTTGATCAGCTGTTCGTGAACCTGGTTGCCGCCGGTGAAATCGGCGGTATTCTTGACACGATCTTAACGCGTCTGGCCGCCTACATTGAAAAGTCAATGAAGTTGAAAAAACAGATCAAAGGAGCAATGGTCTACCCGATCACGATTATGTCTATTGCTGTCGTGGTTGTTGGCGTCATTCTTGTTTTTGTTATACCGACCTTTGCTAAAATGTTCGCTGATTTCGGCGGGGAGTTACCCGCCCCGACCAAATTCGTCATTGCGCTCAGCAGCTTTCTTACCAAATATTTGATTGTATTGATCGCCGGCTTTTATGCAATGCTCTGGGCCATAAAAAAATATTACGCTACACCGAACGGACAGAAAAATATCGACCGGATGGCTCTCAAGGCACCGATTGCCGGTCCGCTGATCAGGAAGGTTTCCGTTGCAAAATTTACCAGAACTCTGGGAACCATGGTAAGTTCCGGTGTGCCGATCATGGATGGTCTCGAAATAGTTGCCAAAACAGCCGGCAACAAAATTGTCGAGGAGGCGATCTACTCCGTTCGACAGGCAATATCTGAAGGCAAGACCATGGCTGAACCGCTGGCTGCCTGCGGAGTTTTTCCGCCGATGGTGGTGCAGATGATCTCAGTTGGTGAAGCGACCGGTGCTATGGATGCCATGCTGAACAAAATAGCCGATTTTTATGACGATGAGGTCGATGACGCCGTAGGTGCCATGACAGCAATGATGGAACCGTTATTGATGGTTTTTCTCGGTACTGCCGTTGGCGGCCTGGTTGTTGCCATGTATCTGCCGATCTTTAAACTGGCGGGGACCGTCGGCGGTTGATTATGGGTTCTGAACGAAGGCTCAGACTCTTTATATATGCCAGAATAATTGTTTCCTTTCTGTTCCTGGCGTCAACTCTTCTTTTAAAACTTCAGGATACTTCCGGAGAAATAGAACGCTTTCAACCAGGAATAATCAGGTTGATGGCGTTTTCTTTTTTGTTCTCGCTTGCCTCACTGCAGGTACTCAAAAGGCAGAGATTTACCCAATTTCTCGCATATTTACAGGTTATTTGGGATCTGTTGTTTGTAACTGTACTGTTGCTGTTTACCGGTGGTATTTTAAGCCCGTATTCATTTCTGTATCTCCTCTCGATCATGGCGGCAGGTATGCTCCTCGGGCGGCGTCAGGCGCTGTATACCGCTTCTCTCTGCGGAATCCTCTATGGTACGATCCTTGATTTTCAGTACTTCGGTTATCTTGCCTCCATCGGTCTAAAACAGGAAGATGCTCTTCAGGTCGGAGCCTTACGGCTGTTTTATACAATATCATTCAATCTTATTGCCTTTGGCTTCAGCGCATTTATTACCGGATTATTGGCAGAACGTGCCCGCTTGAGCGAAGAGGCTCTCGAACTCACTTACATTGATTACTCCGAACTGACCCAGTTGAATTCCGCCATTGTTACCCATAGCGAGAGCGGTCTTTTGACAACAACGGTTACCGGACGAATCCGGGTTTTTAACCCGTATGCTGAAGCTGTTACCGGACTCCGCCAGGCTGAAGCCTATGACAAGGATGTTGAATCGGTATTTCCGCAGTTGATAGATTTTTACAATCCGAACGGTAGTTCAATTAAGCGGGAGTTTGAATACAAGGCTGCTGACGGCACTATCATGATTTTAGGGTATAGTGTTGCCAGATTTAATGACAGTAAAGGAGCACTGGCCGGTTATATACTGAATTTCAGGGATATAACCAATTTCCGTCACTTGGAAGAAGCACTGAAAAAGGCGGATCGACTTGCGGCGCTGGGTGAGCTCTCCGCTCGCATGGCGCATGAAATACGCAATCCGCTTGCATCGTTGTGCGGGTCGGTGCAGTTGCTCTCCAGTGCCACAGATATTCATGGGTACGATGCACGACTTCTGGTAATTGTAACCCGGGAAGCCGCGCGGCTGGACAGGTTGATATCAGAATTTTTGATGTATGCGCGTCCCGCACTGCCACAGCTTGAACAGATAAAGTTGCATCCATATGTCGAGGAGGAGTTTTTTTTCTTGAATCAAGACCCTCGTTTTGCGTCCATAGCGTTACAAAATTTAGTGTCGGCATCGGCTGAAGTTACAGCTGATAAGAACCAGTTTCACCAGGTTTTTATCAATCTGTTGCAAAACGCCGCCGATGCAATGCCCGATGGTGGTGAAATCCGGATCGAATGCAGCGCAACTCCTGCCGCCGTCAGCATCAGCATCACTGATAACGGCTCCGGAATAGCAAAAGATGCCGAGCAACACCTTTTTGAACCATTCTGGACTACAAAACCTGCGGGAACCGGACTCGGGTTGGCAATCTGCTACCGCATCATTGAGGCACACGGCGGGACTCTGTCTGTCGAATCACCAGCTGTCGGCGGCTGTCGGCTTGTTATCACGCTGCCGTCTCTGTAATCCATGGCTATTCCGATTTTATACAGCGTCCGTAATCTCACCACCCGCAAGTTAACAACATTCTTAACCGCTTCCGGAATGGCACTGGTGGTGTTTGTCTTTGCCTCGATACTGATGTTGTCGGCAGGATTGGAAAAAACACTGATTGAAACCGGTTCAGACGATAATGTGATAATTACACGTAAAGCCGCGAATTCCGAGGTGCAAAGCGGTGTCGAGCGAATCCAGGCGGCTATTATCGAAAGCCTGCCCGATATTGCGACCGGCAGTCAGGGTGAAATGCTGCTGGCCAAGGAGTTGGTAGTGCTCATCACCCTCCCGAAAAGGGATAGTGACAAGCCGGCCAATGTCGTCATACGCGGTATACAGAGCGCCTCACTGCAGCTCAGGCCTCAAGTCGTGCTGCGTGAGGGGCGGATGCCCAGGGCCGGCTCCTCTGAAATTATGGCCGGCAGCAGTATCGCCGCTCGATTCAAGGGTGGAGGGATAGGTGAAACCCTCCGTTTCGGTATGCGTGACTGGACGGTGGTCGGTATTTTTGATGCCGGTGCGACCGGTTTCAGTTCTGAAATATGGGGGGATGCAACGCAGTTGATGCAGGCGTTTCGTCGTCCCGTATACTCTTCGCTGACATTTCGCTTGCGTGACAGCGCTGAATTCCCCGTGGTCAAGGCCAGACTGGATGCAGATCCCCGCCTCACGGTTGATGTGCGCCGCGAAACCCGCTATTACCGTGATCAGTCCGAAGTAATGGCAAAGTTCCTTCGGATACTGGGGCTCTCATTAACGGTTATCTTTTCAATCGGTGCGATCATCGGTGCCATGATAACCATGTATGCCGCCGTAGCCAACAGGGTAGGGGAGATTGGGACTCTTCGGGCGCTCGGTTTTCAGAGCTCAAGTGTGCTGGCGGCCTTTTTGCTTGAATCTTTGCTTTTAGGACTAATCGGGGGGATTGCCGGTCTTGTTTGTGCGTCATTTATGCAGCTTATAACCATATCAACCATGAACTGGCAGACCTTTTCGGAGCTGGCCTTTTCTTTTACGCTGACATTTGATATCGCCTGGAAATCGCTGCTGTTTTCTGTTGTAATGGGGTTTGTTGGCGGGGTCATACCTGCCATCAGGGCCGGTCGGCTCAAAATAGTAGACGCACTCAGGGAACATTAATCCACACTATTTAAGGAGAGTAATAAGTAATGTTCCGCAAACTGATCCTGAATAAGACGCTTATGGTAAGCGCACTGATTTCTGTCTCGTTGATTCTGTATGGTATGGACTATGTTTTGCTCGGCAGCGCAAAGGAATTAACTATCTGGTTTTTGGGTAATCTAGCTTTTTTACCGGTTTATGTCATTATTGTTACACTTCTGATTGAACAGGTGATTAAGGAGAGAGAGCACCAGGCTGTCATGCAAAAACTGAATATGGTAATCGGAGTCTTTTTCAGCGAAGTAGGAAATCGCCTGCTCAAAGAGTTGTCTGCTTATGTTGTTGCCTGTGATGAATTGAAACGGCATTTACTGATAAACGGGACATGGAAGGAACAGGAGTTTTCCACGGCGCTCGACTATTTACGGAAAAGTGACATTACTATTGATTCAAGCCGGTGTAATAAGATTGAATTGAAGCGTCTTCTGGTAGAAAAGCGAAGTTTTCTGGTAAGCCTGCTTGAAAACCAGAATCTTCTGGAACATGAAGAATTTACCGACCTGCTTTGGGCTGTTTTTCACCTCGCAGAGGAGCTTGAAGCGCGAGATGCGTTTGAAAATATGCCGCAGACCGACATAGATCATATTAACGGTGATATAAAGCGGGTATTTGGGCATCTTTCCCGCGAATGGGTAATGTATGTTCAGCATTTAAAGCATGACTACCCGTATCTCTTTTCTCTGGCAGTCCGACTCAATCCGATGATTGATACTCCAGATCCTGCCGTATACTAAG
>JAFLLC010000162.1:0-16514 GCA_019162745.1 Deltaproteobacteria bacterium
AAACCCGAACTCCTTGCCCCGGCCGGCTCACTCGAATCGTTCTTTGCTGCTATTGAAAAAGGAGCCGATGCCGTATATGCCGGCCTGCAAGATTTTTCTGCCCGGGCCCGGGCCAAAAACTTCACCCTGGCCCAGATGGAGCGGATGCTCGCCTATGCCCACGGCCAGAACCGGAAGATTTACATCACCCTTAATACCCTCGTGAAGGAGAAAGAGCTGCCGCAGCTGGTGGACACGCTGGCCGCTCTGGCGGGAATGCGGGTCGATGGCGTGATACTGCAGGATCTGGCGGTGGCGCGGCTTATCCGCAATCACTTCCCCTCCATCCCGCTGCACGCTTCAACCCAGATGACGATCCACAACACCCCGGGGGTCAAGATGCTGGAGGAGCTCGGCTTCCAGCGGGCGGTGCTGGCGCGGGAGCTTGCGGTTGATGAAATTGCCGCCATCGTCGCTGCCACGCCGGTCGAGATCGAATGTTTCGTCCATGGCGCACTCTGTTTCTCCATCTCGGGGCAATGCTTCTTCTCGTCACTGCTCGGCGGCCACAGCGGCAACCGCGGCCGCTGCGCCCAGCCCTGCCGCCGTCTCTACAGCCATCGCGGCAAGGAGGGGCATTACTTTTCCACTAGCGACCTGTCGGCAATTGACCTTATTCCGGATCTGGTCAAGGCCGGGGTAAAATCTCTCAAGATTGAAGGGAGGATGAAATCAGCCGAGTACGTCGCCACCGTGATCGAAGCGTACCGCACCGTGCTGGATGCACCGGAAGGTTCGCGCAAGGAGGCGCTGGCCGTCGCCAAGGGGATTCTCAAATACTCTTTCGGCCGTACTCCAACCAAGGGATTTCTGTCCTCACAGCAGCCGGATGACATCGCCAACCCCTGGCAAAAGGGGGGAACCGGGCGTTTTATCGGCCAGATAAAAGGTATCAAGGGAAAGAGCCTCGTTTTTGAAACGCGGGATGCGTTGTACGTCGGCGATCGGTTGCGGGCACAGCCAAAAAGCGACATGGCTGGCCAGGCCTGGACTCTGCGCGAGATGGTTTACAACCGGAAGAAGGTCATGGAGGCCCCGGCAGGAAGCAGTGTGGAGGTTGAAACGCCATTCAGTTTTTCCGTCGGTGATTCAATCTATAAGGTCTCATCCCGGGAGGCGTTCACTCTCAGTGATAACGCCTGTATCCGCAGGCTTGAGGGTGCGCAGGGGGACAAGCTCCCCTGTCGGCTGGTCGTTTCCCTGAAGGATGAGCAACTCTGCATCTCTGCGGAAGCGGGGGGATCTACGCATGAGATCTGCCTTCCGGTCGGTCAGCTGGAACCGGCCCGCAGCGGTGATATGCAGGCGGTTCTGTTCAGCCAGTTTTCAAAATGCGGCGATACACAGTTCAGGCTCGATTCTCTGGAAGCCCCGAATTTCCCTGCCGTGTTGATCCCGTCGGCCCTGTTCAAGAATCTCCGCCGCCGTTTTTACGAACAGTTACGTGACGTCTCGTCGGCGGTTTTCCGCGAGCAGATCTCCGCCGCCAGGAAGGGAGCGCTCCGGGAGTTGGAGAGGGTGAGGGACGGCAAATGCCGCTCTGCATCACACGAGACACTGGCGGTGGTCATGGATGATCCGAAAGAGTGGCGTTTTCCGTTGCAAAACGGAGCGGATGCTACGCTGCTGCCGCTCTCGAAGGCGGCCATCCACCAGATTCATACCACCGTTCCGCGCATGCGGGGTTTTGAAGAGCGCATTATCTGGCAGCTCCCTTTTATACTCTTCGATCGTGATGTGCCGCTGTACCGCGACACAATCCGCACGTTGTACAGGGTCGGCTTTCGACGTTTTGAGGCGGCCAATCTCTCCCATTTTGAACTTTTCAGACCTTTTGTAGACCTGCATATTTCGACCTGGCATCGCTGCTTCACGCTCAACAGCCAGGCACTTGCCGCCTGGTTGGAGCTCGGCGTCGAAGCGGCGACGTTATACCTGGAAGATGACAACAGTAACATTGCCGAGTTGCTGGCTGCCGGAATCGATATCGAGCAGCGGATGATGGCTTATTCTCCGCTACCGGTCATGACTACCAAGATCCGCATCAAGGACGTACATGCCAATACTCCGCTCCGGTCGGACCGTGGTGAAACGTACCGTGTCACAAGTCAGGATGGTCTGCAGACGATCAGTTCTACGCTGCCATTCTCACTGACGGCACGTCACAGCGAACTGCGCCAGAAAGGGTGCAGCTCTTTTGTGATCGATCTTAGTGACGAACCCCGCGAACGGTGGGGTGAAATCATGGCCGCTTTCAAGTCTGGGCGTGAACTCCCCGGTACCACCGAATTCAATTACCCGGCGGAACTGATATAAATGAGAACATTTATCGCAATCATTTTACAGCTTTTGCTCCTGACAGGCACTGCCTGTGCCGGAAGGACAATAGAGGGGATGGTGCGAGCGGTCTACGATGGAGATACCGTACTGTTGACCACACGCGGGGAGAGCCGGCTCAAGGTGAGGCTGTACGGGATTGATGCTCCGGAGACGAATAAACCGGATACGCCCAGCCAACCGTACGGCAATATATCGAGGCGTACGCTGATGTTTAAAATCATGGGGCGGCGTGTTACTGCTGAAATTGTGGATATCGATCAGTACAAGCGGGCTGTAGCGGTTATCAGCTACCAAGGGAGGGACATCAATCGCGAGATGGTTGCGGAGGGGATGGCATGGGCGTACAGGCAATATCTGCAAGGGGCGTATGCATCGGAGTATATCAGAGCCGAAAGCCTGGCCCGTTCACGCCGTGCCGGGATCTGGAGAGAGTCTAATCCGCGCCCCCCCTGGGAATTCAGGAACGGACTTAAATGGAGCGGAAAGCAGTGGGGCCGCTGGTGATGGCAGTTTGCTTGCTCAGCGGTGGTATTTTTTTGTCATCTCAAGGATGTGTTTGACGCGGGAGACAATCCGTAACGGCTGGACCGGTTTGGGGATAAAATCACTGAAGCCGAACTCCAGAGCCTTCTGTTCTTCTTCACTCGATGCCTTGGAGGTCAACATGATAACAGGAATTTCTGAGGTCATCGGATTGCTTTTGATGGCTCGCAGCAAACCGTAACCATCCATGCGCGGCATCACCGAATCGGTAATGATAAGTTTCGGGCGCTCCGTCAAGGCTATTTTCAATGCTTCCAGGCCATCAGAGGCCACCAGTACATTAAACCCCTCCTTCACAAGCGCCGCCTGGATAATCATTAAAATAGGCGTTGAGTCCTCTACCACCAGGATAGCTTCTCCCCCCTCGGAACTGCTTTTAAGGTAATGTACTGAAATCGCCTCCAGAATTTCTCTGCGGGTCGCAAGAACCGGAACAACCTGCAGTCCGGAAATGCGGCTCATCATTTCCATCGTTTCCAGATCAAAGGGGTCGGTAATTGCAACCGCCAGCATGGTATCTTTTTGTTTGAGCGGGAAGACCAGTTTTTTCATCGCGAAATCGGACGGCAGTATATCGAGGAGTTCTTGAGGATAACTGCGCCCGACAAAGTTTTTGATGGTCTTGAAGTTGTACTGTTTGGAAAGCGCATCTACCAGCTCCTCCTCGGTAATGACCCCCATCTCTTCAAGCACAGCGCCCAAACGTTTTTTTTCATATTTCTGCCGTTCGAGCGCCCGTTCGAGCGTTTTGCTGCTGATGATATCAGCCTCAACCAGTATGTCGCCCAAATGCTTCATACAACCACGCCTTCAATGCCTAATTGATAAACAAAGCCACCTGTATCACACAATAGATCCATATATATAGCATATTCAAAATAACTGTAGGGGTAAAACTGAAAAAGTCCCGAAAGAAAAATCTTCCGGGACTTTTTATGAAAAATAAAAGACGCTCTTTAGTTCGGGTATACCGAAACCTTTTTGCGATCTTTACCAAGACGCTCAAATGCGACCACACCTTCGATCAGGGCAAACAGGGTGTAATCTTTGCCGCAGCCGACGTTGTTGCCGGGGTGAATCTGAGTGCCGCGCTGACGATAAATAATATTGCCTGCTTTCACGCTTTCGCCGCCGAATTTCTTGCAGCCAAGACGCTGTCCGCCCGAATCCCGACCGTTTCTTGAACTGCCACCAGCTTTCTTATGTGCCATTTCCGTATCTCCTGGGAAAAATTGTTATTGAAAATTATGCGGTAATCTTTTCGATTTTGAGGACGGTCTGGAATTGACGATGACCGCGCAGTTTGCGTGAATCCTTGCGCTTCTTCGATTTAAACACCAATACCTTTTTGCCTTTACCCTGTACGGCGATTTTGGCTGTTACTGAAGCCCCGGCTACGAGCGGAGCGCCCACAACAGTCTTTTCTCCACCCACCATAAGGATCTCAGCGAATTCTACGCTGTCACCGATTTCCCCCAAAAGTTTTTCAACCTTGAGAAATTCACCTTCGGCAACCTTGTACTGCTTTCCACCTGTTTTAATAACTGCGTACATATGCCATCTCCATCCGCTTCTGATTTTTAAAGAGTTCTGGAATATAGTTATATGGATCTGACAAGTCAAGCAGAAAATAACAACAGCAGCCCTAATCGGTTCTGAATGCCTGTCTCTTACTGTTATAAGTTGGTACTATTTTTCAGGCACGTCGCCAAAAAGTTCATCAAAGATGGCCTGTACGGTCGTGATCCGGTCGGCTTTCCAGGCATTGGTTCCGCAGAAAACCAGACCGGTCTCAACATCGCCACGCTGGGCACGATCCAGAGCGGTGACGATACAGAAACGTTCACCCGACTCTTTGTACGAGCACTTTTTCAGACAGGCCATGCGGCAGGGTGTATGATGGTCAAGATCGTACTGACGGATGTTCTTTATGTTTTTTAAAATGGCCCGCCCAGGCAGTCCGGCCGGGCTCATGATCAAGCCGATGTCTTCTTTTGTGCTCTCAAGGTAGAGCTGCTTGAACTCGTCAGCGGCATCACACTCCTCGGTGCAGACAAAACGGCTGGCCATCTGGACTCCGTCAGCCCCTTCAGCAAGTGCGTGCTCCAGATCTCCCCGATCCCAAACCCCCCCGGCGGCAATTACCGGCACCTCGGCACCGCACTCATCGCGGAAAAAAGCCTTTATTCCACGCACAGTCGCATATTGGTCATACTCTCCGGTACCGATGTTTTCCATCTTTTCACCCAGATGTCCGCCGGCAGTATCCGGATCTTCCACCACAACCGCATCCGGCAGTCGGCCATAGGTTTTCTGCCATTTGCGTACGATAAGCTGGGCAGCGCGAAGTGAGGAGACTATCGGCACCAGTGCGACATCGGGATGGTCGGCCGTCAGTTCCGGAAGCCCCATCGGAAGACCGGCTCCGCAGACGATCACTTTGGCTCCCCCTTCAATTGACGCTCTGACGAGCGGCACGAAATCGGAAAGCGCGACCATGACGTTGACACCGATAATTCCGTCAGGCGCAATTTCATACGCCTTGCGCAACTCCGCTTTAATAGCCTCAGTTTCAGCCTGGAAAAAGTTCTTGCCATTATAGAGGCCGCTATTAAGGGCTATGCCGGCCGCAGCGACCAGTCCGACTCCACCGCATTTTGCAATATGACCGGCCAGCCGGCCGGCAGATATCCGGGCACCCATGCCCCCCTGAATGAGCGGATAGCGAACGGTATGCTTTCCTATTTTTAGTGGCTGTGCCATTGTCCCTCCGATGTGGTGATATCAGCGGTGCATCATAGCAAGGCATCACCCTTCTTAGATGTAATAGTTTTGTAAAAGGATGCGGAGGGCAAAAAAATTATGCCCTATTTTTATCTGGACTTGTTGGGCTGTTTTCACTAAAATTTGATAGTTTATTTCAAGTCAGGAGTTAACTATGGATCAGGACAAGCTTGATTATTTTAAAAACATCTTGAATGAAGAGATGAAAACGTTGATAGGTGAAGCGGGCAAGACCGTCACGGAGATGACTTTGGATGCATCGAATTTCCCTGACCCTACCGATCGCGCCACGCAGGAGTCTGATCGCAACTTTGAACTCCGCATCAGGGACCGGGAAAGAAAGCTGATCAACAAGATCAAAGACGCCCTCAGCCGTATAGAGTCCAACGAGTTTGGTATTTGCGATGACTGCGGGGAAGAAATCGGTGAAGCCCGCCTTAGGGCGAGACCGGTAACCACCCAGTGTATCAACTGCAAGATGGCTGCCGAAGAAAAAGAACTCCGAAAATAATTCCGATTATTCAGCATGGCGGCAAGCGGGATCAGGCATGCACATTCATGACTCTCTACAACATTCTGAAACCGACCCTCGTCTCTCTGAGCTGACACTTCTGTATCAGTTCAGTAACACAATGCTTTCCACAATACGCCTGAACAAGCTGATGCACCTTATCCTTACCGCGATCACCACGCCATCATCCAACCTCTTTGAACGTGCCATTCTATTTCTGCGTAACGAAAAATCCAACGTACTGCAAGGTATGCTGGCCGTAACCCGCCAGCTGTCAGAAGGACTGCAGATTGTCGGCGGCCATGATGCACTCGGGAGCCGCTGGGAGATAAGCGATGAAGTTATCTCGCGGCAGCGATCTGCGGAATTCTGTTTGCAGGTGCGTCTGACCCGTATCGAAATTGACACTGACACTGACTGCCCACTCATTCACCACATAATTTCTGAGCGAAGTCTCTACCATTACGATGACAACGTCTGCCATAAATGCCCGACCTGCCACTTTATCAGGCCGTTATGCGGCGGGTCGTTTGCTGCGGCGCCTCTCGTCGCCCGCGAAACTACAATCGGCATGATCGTGGTCGATAACCCGGATTCTGCTCGAGATATTTCAAGTGACAATCTGCATTTTCTTCAGCTCTTTGCCAATCAGGCCGGCATGGCGATCGAAAATTCAATGCTGTATAACCGTATCGAAGATGCTCACCTGAACCTGAAAGATGCTCGTGAGCGCCTGCTGCATGGCGAGCGCCTGGCGGCCATAGGCGAGATGGCAGCAAACCTTGCCCACGAACTGAAAAACCCGCTTATCACCATAGGGGGCTTTGCCGGACGGCTGCTCAAGGCGCTACCTGTAGAAACTCGGGAATACCGCTATGCCGACACAATTGTCTCAGAAGTCAGTCGGCTGGAAAAAATGCTGGCGGAAATCCTAGCCTTTTCACGCAAACCGACCATCTGTTTCCACCGCTGCAATCTGGAGGAGATTGTCCAGGATTGTCTTGCAAACAATGCTGCCATTTTTGAGGACCATAACATCAGGGTATCGTTTTCCAGCGATGCCGGTCCCTTGGCTGTTTTCGGCGATGCGCACCAGCTGAAACAGGTTTTTCTCAACCTGATACTGAACGCCTGCGATGCCATGCCGGAAGGGGGGGATCTGTCTCTGACCCTTCAAAAAGCGTCCCTTGATAAAAAAACGGTTATTGCAACCGTTGAGGACACCGGCGGAGGGATTCCGCAAGACATGCTCCCGCAAATTTTCAACCCTTTTTTCACAACCAAACATCATGGCACCGGCCTCGGGCTCGCGATTGTAAACCGCATCATTCTCAACCACTTCGGCTTGATAGAGGCCGACAACACCGGACAAGGCGCCGTCTTCACGATAACTTTACCACTGGCACAATAGCATGTTTGCTTCCATGGGAAAAAGGCTCGCACTGGGCAGTTTGTTCAGTATGAGCAATATATTAGCAGCCAAGGGGGAAAAATGAATGAAAGCAAGGCGCAGGAGATTAGATTTGATCATATCCTTGGAGGAGCCAACCTCAGGGTATCTAAAGAATCGCTGGAGTCATACCGTTCCTATATTCAAAAAAACATCGCATTTCCTTGTGAGTTGACCGGTAGAGAAGATTTCGACTGGGAAGAGATTTATGTTTTTGGTCCCGGCGACAAAAACGAGTATGCAGAACTAAAAAAGACCAGACCTTCATACACTGATATCTACACCTTCATGTCATTTGATGATCAGATTGAGGAGAGGGATGGGTTGATGGTCAAGGTGAAAAGGATTTCTGATTATAAGCAGTTTGTCCTGCCGCTGGCAGACCTGAAAGTGACTGATGCGAACTCACCGAATCATCAACTGGTTCATGACTATGCTGCATGGTTTGTCAATAATTGATATGCGGTGACGCAGAGAAACTAATAAATATGAACGCAAGCCTCTCCAATCAGGCAAAAGAGGCGGCAGCATTTTTGATGCGCCGCTACCGTCACGGGGCTTACCGGGCTATCAGAGATCCGGAGGGGGTAGTCAGCCTTTGGGCAATTGAAGGAAGTCCCAATGCGCCATTTTCACTATCTTTTGTGGACAAAGGGCGCGTGTATAACAAGATCGAGGATGTGCCGGATCATGTTTTGAAAGCTTTTATCGATCAGGTGAGGAAGTCTGCCCGAAATTAGCAACTTGCAAAACTGGCCTTGAAAATCAACAGGAGAATGTTGTGAACGAATCTGTAGACAAGAGAAGTATCATACAGAAACTGTTACTTTCTCAACCTGTTAATATTCCGGTTTTTCATAAGGTGGCATTGCGTTTGCTGCAGATGATGAACGACCACTCTTATAAAATTGAAGAAGCGATAGTGTTAGTGAATGAAGATACCGCATTAGCATCTGAAATGCTTAGGCACGCTAACAGCACCTATAATTCAGGTAAAGCGCCAATTACCACGATTAAGAATGCTATTATAAGACTTGGCTCTCAGCAGGTTGTAAACCTCGCATTTACGGCAAGCATGGCAAACAGCAAATCTAATAATTTACTTATAAATACACATTTAACGAAGCTTTGGCATCATAGCCATGCTGTGGCAATTACCGGCGGCTGGCTGGCAGTACAGATTGGTCATGATAATAAAAAACTTGATATAAATGCCGATGAAGTTTATTTAGCCGGGCTATTTCATACCATTGGGAAGCTGTACTTATTAAAATCAATGGATAATTTAATCGAGGCAGGTATATTACAGGCTGATGACAGTGCAGTAGAAGAAATCATCCATGAACTTAATATACCGATGGGAATAAAGGTAATGCGGCATTATAACATCCCGGATATATATTTAAATTCGGTGGAACGACACATTACTGATAATTGGAAATGTGGAGTAAATGATCATTTTGTTGCTGCGGTTAGATTATCCTGTAAAATTCATAATTATATTGTGCGTGGAATTGAAGTAACAGAAACCAGTGAAGCAGCTGAACTGATCAAAGATGAGTTATTGTTATTGAACATAGACGATGTAACGTATGTATATAACATTGTAAAGGCGATAGCTGACTAGAGATTACTACAGTTTTTGCACAGATAAAAAGCCCACCATGTCATTCGGTGGGCTTCGCTTTCCTTCAAATATGTGATTACCTTTTAGGTTTTTATCCGATAGTACCTTCTATCGGAGCGGTTTCAAAAACTATGTCTGATCCCACATGGTGGAGTCTCGTCAGTCAATAGTTAATCCTCCCTTGAATGGTTTGTACTTCTTTCCAGCGATTAAAAGTATACCACCAGAAAAATAAAATAACAGTCTGTGAATTATTTTTTTATCCGAGTATAGTCAAAATTTGCGCTTATTACCAACAAAGCGGCCAATTTAATATTGCCGAAGATTGATTTAAATTGTATTCTGCTTTTCATAAAAGGTTTGGGGATGTAGCTCAGTTGGGAGAGCGGTACGTTCGCAACGTACAGGCCGTCGGTTCGATCCCGTCCATCTCCACCAATTTTTATCAGAAATATTCTATAAAAAAGCATTTGAAACACGGAGTAAAATCTGAGAATTACAGATTAAAAAGAAGTTTTATGGTTCACCAAAAAGGATTTATTTTTTAGGATTTAAGTCTTTGGTTTCTCAATGTTATCCGTGTTATTGAACTGCCGGTTTAGGTTTATTCTGCTAATCCCGCCGTGAGGCTTGATGATGTGTCCCTGCCGTACTGCCCTGATCTATTCCCCGCTTTTCGGCAATTTTAATTTTGGCGATGATCACCCGTTCAAACTGCAGCGTAACCGTCTGGCTTATGATCTGATGGACGCCTATGGCCTGCTGGGGCTTCCGGATATGCAGATTCACGACTGCCTTCCGGCATCTGATGAGCTGCTGCTGTCATTTCATCATCCGGATTATATTGCGCGACTGAAGGAGTTCAGCGCTTCGGACGAACCGAGGGCCGATTTCAGGTTCGGCCTCGGTGATGCTGATTGTCCGGTTTTCAAGGGATTGTATGATTATGCCGCGCTTGGCGCCGGAGCTACATTTGAGGCTGTCCGGCTTGTGGAGGAGGAGGGATTCGACGCCGCCTTCAATATGAACGGCGGCTGGCATCATGCCCACCGCGCCAGGGCCTCCGGCTTTTCGTACCTAAATGATGCGGTGGTCGCCATCAACTGGCTGGTCGCCCGTGGAAGGCGGATACTGTATCTGGATATGGACGCCCACCATGGTGATGGTGTCCAGGAAGCATTTTATGACACCGATCAGGTGCTGACAATATCCCTCCACGAAAGCGGTATTTATTTTTATCCCGGCACCGGTTTTGAAGACGAAATCGGAGAAGGGAGAGGAAGGGGATATTCCGTTAATGTGCCGCTGCTGGCCCACACCGATGACGCGATGTTTTTGAAAGCTTTTGATGAGGTCGCCTACCCGCTGATAGCCGCTTTCAATCCTGACATCATTGTCACCCAGATCGGCGCAGACACCTTTCGCACCGACCCGCTCACCAATCTGGAGATTACCACCCACAGCTACTGCGAGATACTTTCAAAAATTAAGAGGTTCAAGATCCCCTGGGTGGCTCTGGGGGGAGGCGGATACGACCTTATGAACACGGCCAGGGCCTGGACACTGGCCTGGGCGATTATGAACAGCGTCGAGCTCGACCCGCGCCTCCCTTCCGCGTTTATCGACAAGATCGAGCCGCAGGGGTACCAGAACCGTGTCCTGCTGGACGCCATGCACTGGGCGGATGAGGGGGAGAGAGCATTGGCACTGGCGGCGGTGGAAAAAAGCATCGCCAGTATCAAAAAAACCATTTTTCCTGCTATACTTGGAAAATTATGACACTACTTCCCGCTAACAGCCAACTGCTGGATGACGTCGGCAGGCCGCTTTGTTCGCTCCAGGCAATCAACCGGCTTGATGAAGCTGAAAAGGAGCGGATCTATTCCTCCCTGCTGCCGCAGCGTCTGCGAGACGTTCTGGGATTGGCAGAAAACAGTCTCTGCAACCCGGCCGGGGAGAAGCTGATAACGTTCATCGCTCCGAAAGGTTTACCGTTGGTACGGATTGAGGCCTGCTCGAAGCCAGACGGTGGTGTAGTCGTTTTTTTTCTGGAACTGTCCGATACCCAATATCATCAAATGGAGCTCAGCTTCTGTATAATTCGTGACCCCGGCTCTCCAGGCTATGCGGTCGATGTGGATGAGAAGGGGGAGAATAACTGGTTCGCGTCCCAGGGACGCAATATCCCGGAAGAGTTGCGCGCCATGCAGGCCGGGCTTTTCCCCAATCAGACCCACAACGGCCTGCAGCTGTTTGCCGACTTTTTCCCGTTGCTGGAGCGTTTCACCGATGCGCTCGGAATAGAGATGATCGTGGCTGAACCGCTCTCATACGACAACGCCATTCGCTACGAAAAATACGGTTTTGACTATCTGCGCGGCAGACGACTGATGATGGAGATAGATCGCGAGTTTCAGCCCGGTGGGCGATATTTTTCACGACTGGACGGCTCTACCCCCTTCCGGATGCCAGGCATGGAACGGACCGTAAACGGACGAAGCTGGGCGATTCATGACGGCATCATGGATAAACCGTGGGACGAAGTGCAGATTTACCGTATGATCGGCGTTCATGCCGGCATCAACACGTTTCCCGGAAGAGAGGATAAAAAACGATGAAGCAGAAGCAGCCGACTGGACCAACTCCATTGGACGGAATCAGATATTTCTCCCCGCCGGACGACTATATACTTAGCGGCAGGGACGGTCTGGTTGCAATTTTATGGCAAGGGAAGCCGCCGCTCCCGCTGATGGAGGAGGATTTCCCCGCAGCAGAGAGCGGCTCGCCGGATTATGATATGGTGGGGCGCGGCATCTACCAAGCCCTGCGGCTCAATCCGGACTGTCTCGGCGCTGCCGCCTATGCCGGCGTGCTGAAAGAGGCCTATCCTCATATTATCTCCGAGCTGGGTGGGGAGATCATCATGCTGGATGCGAAGGAGGTTGACGCCCCCTATCTGGATCGCAAGATTAATCTGCTCAAGATCATGGCGCTGCTTGACCAGGAGAATGCCGGCCTGCCGCTTGAAATTGCCAGAGCCTACGTTGACAAAGGTTCAAATTTATCCAGTATGCAGCACGCCGTAACCTGCTGGTATGCCGCCGAAAAGCAACTGAAGATGTCGCTGTCTCTTCGCCCTGACGATGTACATGCCAGGTATGAATACGGTGAAGCGCTATACATACTTGGCCGCTACGAACAGGCGGCTGAAGTCTGGAGCGGGCTGATCACGTCACTCGATCAGGGTGAGCGGGCGCGGGTCGAAGCGCGGGTTGCCGGAATACTGGCAGGCAGGATCCCGATGGTGCCCCCGATCGACTACCTTACGGCACTTTCGATTGCTGTCGAGCTGCACGATAACGGATTCAGCAACGACGCCGCCGCGATCATAAATGATGTTCTGGCTGACGCTGTATTTGCTGAGCAGTTTCCGCTGAATGAGGTATACTATCTGCTCGGAACCTGCTATCAGGAGAGCGGCTTGGTGGCAGAGGCGGCAGAAGCTTTCAAGAGGAGTTGACTATGTTCGGTTTCAGCCTGGCAGACTGGATTTTCTGCGGATTTATTCTGCTGGTTATCTTTGCCTGTATTGCCGTCAGTGATATGCGTAAATCAAAAAATAGCTGAGTTTTAAGAAGGTGCGGCGTGGAAGACAGCGACATTCACAACGAACATGAATTACGGCGGCCGCTGGGTATAACCCTGCTCGGCGGGCTGTATCTGTTCTTTTTTATGCTGACTGTCTCCAGCTACGGCCAGCCGATTCCCTTTTTAGGGGTTATCTATCATGGCAGAACAGCCGGCTTACTGGTGTTCCTTGACAGTCTGATATGTCTCTACATGTTCCTGGGGCTCATGAAGCGCCAAAAAGTGACGTGGTATCTGCTTCTCGCTTACAACGCCTTTGAAGTGGTAAACACTGTGACAAACCTACTGACCATAACCACCGCCGAACTGGAAATAATTGTTGGTGAAAAAGTCGATCCTGCTGGACTTCTAACCAGCAATCTTAGCGTGATAGTGGCTATTTTACTCCTCTCCGGTTTTATTTTCCGCCAGCGGGATTATTTCACTAACCGCTCAAAATACCTGTTCTGATTTTAAGCAGCATGAAGAGCACTCTCTCCCCTGCAGTTTCATCATCTCCAGTTCTAATTAAAATCGACACCACCCCCTGTATCGGCATCATTTTTATTTCACCGGCACGCCGAATAAGCTATAGTAATCCGCTATGAGAAGAATACTGCTAATTGATGATGATCCGGCCTTTACCAACTTTCTGGCGGCCTATATAGCTGACAATTTTCCGCTTCTGCAGGTAGAGATCTGCAACAATCCGATGACGGCGCTTCATGCCATTAAAGCTGGAAGCTACGATCTTATGCTGATCGACCTTGAAATGCCGGCCATGGATGGTCTCAAGCTGCTCAAATTTGCGGTGAGTGCCGGCATGGACAAAAACCGGATCGTTATCCTCTCCGGAAGGGATGCCGATTTCCTTCATAAAATCTGTCCGATGGGTACCTGTCTGGCTGTGCTGAACAAATTTGAAGCGCGCCAGAAAAGTGTCCTTGACATGGTGTTCAATTCACTAAACCGGAAAGCCGGAGCACCCTGATCTGCCATGTCTGATCTGCTGAAAACAGCCGCTGTTCTTGTTCTGATCGTTGTACTCCTGCGCCGCAAGGTGTCGATGTCGGCGGTCATGCCGATCGGCGCAGTCGCCCTTGGGTTAATCTACCTGACCCCGCCGCTCGAATTCCTCAAGGCAACCGCAGTTGCCGTTTTTGCCCCGAAATCGCTTGAAATGACCCTGACCCTGATGCTGACGATGGTGATGGAGAATATCCTGCGTACTACCGGTATGCTGAAGCGCATGGTCAGCTCACTGTCAACAGCTATTCCCGACCGCCGTTTTGTTATGGCCGCAATGCCGGCCATGATCGGCATGCTCCCGTCACCTGGTGGTGCGGTTTTTTCGGCTCCCATGGTTAATGAGGCGGCCGGTGATGCCAACATCGCTCCTGAGCAGAAGGCGCTGATTAACTACTGGTACCGCCATATCTGGGAGTATGTTTCACCGCTGTATCCAGGAATAATTCTCGCTGCCGGCATTACGGGGCTTTCAACACAGACACTGTTCATCGCCAACCTCCCTTTTGCTCTCTCCGTTATCGGCTGGGGGGCGCTGTTCTGCTTTCGAGGTATCGACCGGCAGGAAACCACGCCACCTTTAGCCGGGCGCAAACGGGAGTTTCTGACCTTTCTCGCCATGATCTCCCCGATCATGCTGGCGCTGCTGCTGGTGGTACTCTTCCGGGTCAATGCCGTGCTGGCCCTGGGAGGCGCGGTTATAGCGCTCTACGCTTTCCACCGCTACACACCGGCCATGATTGTAAAGAATCTGCGTGAGAGTGTTTCGGGTAAGGCGCTCTTTCTGGTGATCGGCATCATGATCTTTCAGGAGGTGCTGCGCGTCACCGGCGCTCTGGGCGGTATTTCATCATTTTTTACGGCAGCACACATGCCGGTGTACCTGCTGCTGTTTCTGATACCATTTGTCGCCGGGGTCATGACGGGACTGACCGTCGGTTTTGTCGGCATAACCTTTCCGCTGCTGCTTCCGCTGATGGGTGCCCAGGTCCCCTCCCCAGCACTCGTTGCACTGGCGTTCGGCTCCGGTTTTGCCGGAGTGATGCTCTCGCCGGTTCATCTCTGTTATGTGCTGACCTGCGACTATTTTCAGGTGGATATTGCCAAGGTCTATCACCGTCTCTTTCTGCCATCCGCCTGTGTCCTGGCCGCCGTTTTGATCCCGCTGTACGTCTGGTGACAGCCGCTGATTTAAAATTGGAATTCCTGCTTGCCATCTGCTGAAGTTATGGCACAATTCGTACTTATTCCTATTTTAAGGGGGGAAAGAAATGAAGAAGATCGGTGTAGTATTATCAGGGTGCGGTGTATATGACGGCAGTGAAATTCATGAGGCGGTCCTGACCCTGCTGGCGATCGACCGCCAGGGATGCGAAGCGCTCTGCATGGCGCCAAATGTCGACTTTCCGGTCACCGATCACCTGACCAAGCGGGAAACAGCTGAAAAGCGGAACGTGCTGACAGAGTCCGCCCGGATCGCCCGGGGCAATATTCGCGACATCAGGGAGGTCAAGGCGGCTGACCTGGATGCCATTATTTTCCCAGGTGGTTTTGGTGCGGCAAAGAATCTGTGCGATTTTGCCACGAAGGGTGCAGCCGCCCAAGTGAACCCCGAGGTTGCCAGATTGTTGAAGGAGATGGCGATTGCCGGAAAACCGATCGGAGCGGTCTGCATCGCGCCGGCGCTGATCGCTGCGGTACTGGGTAAGGAATATTCCCCCACCGTGACGATCGGCAGCGACCCCGCTACCGCCGCCGAGATAGAGAAGACCGGTGCGAAACATCAGGGGTGCCCGGTAACCGGCTTTGTTGTGGACCGGCAGAACAAACTGGTAACGTCACCGGCCTATATGCTGGCCACCCGGATCTCTGAAGTTTATGAGGGGATCGACAACTGTGTCAGGGAAGTGGTTAATCTGATGTAGCATCACATCCCGGCAACTCATCTACCCAGGGCGAACGCATGTTTCGCCCTGGTTTTTTTACAAGGATACGCCTGCAATGAAGCTCACCCTGTTCTGTCTGTTCGCCGCAGTCACCGCTTTCACCTACTGGCTGCGCCATATCAACCTGCAGTATCTTAAACAGCATGGAGATAAGGTGCCGGAAGGTTTTGAAGGCGCTATTGACACGGAAAAGTTGCGCAGCAGTTCCGCCTATACCTTCGACTCAAGTCGACTCGGACTGTGGGATTCGTTGCTCGACAATGTTCTGCTGATCATTTTCCTCTTCGGCACGGTGATCGTAACATATGACCATTTTATAACGTCATTAAGCACCTCGCCGATCATTGCCGCCATCCTCTTTTTCCTGCTGCTGACCTGGGTGTCAACTCTCCTCGGAATCCCGTTCGATCTGTACAGCACCTTCCGCATCGAGGCGCGCTACGGCTTCAACACCACTACTCCGAAGCTCTGGATAGCGGATTTCATTAAATCACAGGGGATCGGCGCGATCCTACTAACGTTGCTGATGGCTGTTGTATTCATGCTGATCCAGTGGAGTCCGCTGAACTGGTGGCTCTGGGTGTGGGGATTCATGGCGCTCTTCACCCTCTTCATGATGTT
>JAFLLC010000162.1:16614-21857 GCA_019162745.1 Deltaproteobacteria bacterium
GCCCACGAGATAGGGCACTGGAAGAAAGGACATATCTGGAAACGTTTATTGTGGACCGAGATCATGGCGTTCGCCGGTTCGTGGATCAGCTTCAGGCTGCTGGCCTGGCCGGGACTGCCGGGGCTGTTGGGGCTGCCCGCAGACCTTTCGTTACCGGCTAAAATGGTGCTGCTCGGTTTTGTCGCCTCATTGGTCCTGTTTCCACTCGGGCCGTTTTCAGCCTGGCGCTCGCGCTGCCATGAACGGGAGGCCGACCGCTACGCCGCCGACCTGACCGGGAGGCCGGAGGATCTGGCTTCTGCTCTGGTCAAGATGTCGGCCGAGAATCTCTCCAACCTGTTCCCGCACCCACTCTATGCAGCTTTTTACTATTCCCATCCGCCGGCTGTCGAGCGGGTGCGCACCCTGATGGGACCGACCTCCTTCCTTTAGGAGTTTGTGTATGATTGTCAGAAACAGTCTTTCGGCCATTGCCGTTTTTGCATTCCTGCTTGGTGTGGAAGCGCAGGCGCAAGATACTAATCCTAATGGAGAAGCGATCAAGCCACTCTGGGAGTTGTGCGTAGTTGGGGGGGGCATTTATACACCGGATTATCCGGCCGCTGATAAAAATTCACTACGTAGCCTAGTTCTGCCTTATGTCGTCTATCGTGGAGATATTTTGCGCCTGGGAAGTGATAGTATTGCGAAGGGCGTTTTTATTGATAATGATTTTACCGAACTTAATGTGAGCCTGGAAGCTTTCTTTAATGCCAATTCCGACGATAATAATACGCGGCGAGGCATGCCGGATCTGGATTATCTTGGTGAAATCGGCCCCCAGGTAAAGATTAAGTTTGGGAAATTGTACGGCGGTAAAATCGAATTGCAACTGCCGGTCCGCGCGGTAGTTTCCACCGATTTCAGCCGAATCGATCGAAGAGGCTATCTCTTCAATCCAAAGTTTTACTACCAGCGGCAGAACGTCTTCAATTCCGCTATTAATGTAAATAGCTCTATCGGCTCCAGTTTTGCCACAAAAGAACTGCACCAGTATTTTTACGGAGTCGAACCGCGGTTTGCGACTGCTGTCCGCCCTGCGTATGAAGCTGATGGCGGATATTTAGGCAGCGCAATAACAGTTGGACTGTCCTACAGCATCACGGATCGAGTGCGGGCCTATGCCGGAGGGCAAGTAGGGTATTACGGCGGCGCCGCAAATGAGGACAGCCCCTTGTTTCGTCAAAAAGTGAATTCTTCTGCCCATATCGGCTTCACATGGTCGCTTTTTCAAAGTGATACACGCGTCAGATCAAATCGATAAGCTATCTGCGTATGTTCATGACAAATGATTCATTTTACTTGTAGATACAGGACTCACCTATCAAAGACCTCGCCCGGCTCATACCTTATTTGACCTCACTCCGCCGGCGCTATGCTGCCGGAGCGCTGCTTCTCCTCCTTACCAACGCCTTTGCGCTGTTGATCCCCTGGTTCATGAAGCTGGCGGTAGAGGCTTTGCAGCATCCACAAGTCGCGCGTCTCTCTCCGTCCGCCTGTGCCGTGATTATAATTATTCTGGCTGTTCTGCACTGCATCACCCGCATTTTTTCCAGGACACTGATTCTGAATGCCGCCCGTCTTATTGAGTTCCGCATCCGTAACGACCTGTTCCAACGTCTGACGCTGCTCGATATCGGCTACTTCTCAACCAGCCGGAGCGGGGACATCCTGTCACGTTTTTCCAATGATCTGGCCAACGTCAGGATGTTGACCGGTTTTGGCTCGATGAGCGCCATCAACACCTTGCTGATCTACAGTGCCGCCGTGACGATGATGATCCGCATTCATCCCTGGCTCACCTTCTGGGCGATCCTTCCCTTCCCGCTGATGGTGCTGGTCGTCAAAAAAGTCAGCCACCATCTCTTTAGGCGCTCTCTTCAAGCCCAGGAGGAGCTGGCGCATCTTTCCAATCAGGCTGAGGAAACCGTTTCTGCAGTGCGGCTGATAAAGTCCTACTGCCGGGAAGAGTATTTCCAGGGAGAGTTCGTAAAAACCGGTGAGCGTTATCTCGGACATAACCTCCGGCTGGCACGATTGCGAGGCATTGTAATCCCGGTGATGGCAACAGCGACCGGAGCGGGGACCCTCGTCGTACTGTTTCTTGGAGGGCGGCTGGTCATTGACGGCAGCATTACTCTGGGGGATTTTGTGGCCTTCAGCGGTTATCTGGCGATGCTGGTTTGGCCGACTGCGGTTCTGGGGTGGCTACTGACGCTGGCGCAGCGGGGAGGGGCCTCAATGTCGCGCCTGGTTGAAATTCTGGGGGCCGAGCCGACGGTGGTTGATAACACTGACGCACAACCGATCAACGGCCTGCAGCAGGGGATAGAGGCGCGCAAACTCAGTTTCAGTTACGGGGGCGCGCCGGTTATCGGCGGCGTCTCTTTTCATATTCCGACAGGAGAAAGTGTGGGGATTACCGGAGAGGTTGGGAGCGGGAAAACGACCCTGCTGCGGCTGATCGCAAGGCTGCTCCCGGTTCCTGATGGAATGATGTTTGTGGACGGGCGGGACATCAACACAATAACCAGAGCCAGCCTGCGCCGCCTTATCGGATACGTACCCCAGGAGACCTTCCTCTTTTCGCGAACCGTCGCCGACAACATCAGGTACGGAATTGCGGGGGATCATTCTGCGGATATTGTCACTAAAGCGGCGGAGCAGGCCGGCTTTCTTGAGGATGTTGAATCGTTTCCGAATAAATTTGATACACTGGTAGGTGAAGGTGGTGTGACCCTTTCCGGCGGTCAGAAACAACGGCTTGCGATCGCCCGTGCCGTTGCCGGCAATCCGCCGATTCTGTTACTTGACGATCCTCTTTCAGCCGTCGATGCCGGACGCGAGGAGGAAATTCTCAATAAACTGGGCGATTTCTGCGCCGGACGGACCGTGCTGATCGTTTCACAGAGGGTTTCAGCCTTTCGCAATTGCGACCGGATTATTGTACTTAAATCGGGGATGATTGCCGAGCAGGGACCCCCTGCAGAATTATTTCAACAGGGGGGACTTTACACGGAAATTTGTTGCCGTCAAAGCAATCGGGAGGGACTTGGCTAAATCCCTTCAAACAGCTCCGTTGACATATAGCGTTCCGCTCCATCGGGAAGGATCACCACGATAGTCTTGCCGGAAAATTCGTCCAACTGGCCAAGTCTCACAGCGACTGCAACCGCAGCACCGCAGGAAATCCCGACGAGCAGCCCTTCCTCTTTTGCCAGCCGTTTGGCATATTCTATCGCCTCAGCGCTATCAACCAGTTCGACACGATCAACAACGGAGAGATCAAGCGTGTCCGGGATAAATCCGGCGCCGATTCCCTGGATCTTGTGCGGACCCGGCTGAATCGGCTGACCGGCCAGATGCTGGCTAATGACCGGGCTCTCTTTCGGCTCAACCGCAACCGAAATAATTTTTTTTCCTCTGCTGTTTTTGATATAGCGCGAAATCCCGGTGATGGTCCCGCCGGTGCCGACTCCGGCAACCAGTACATCAATACCGCCGTCTGTATCATCCCAGATTTCAGGGCCGGTCGTCTTTTCATGAATCTCGGGGTTGGCAGGATTTTTAAACTGCTGCGGCAGGAAGTATTTTACCGGTTCCGCAGCGGCCATTTCCTCAGCCCGATTGATTGCCCCTTTCATACCGTCAGCGCCTGGTGTCAGAATCAGATTGGCACCTAAAGCAGCCAGTACGCGGCGGCGCTCGATACTCATGGTTTCCGGCATAGTAAGGGTCAAGCTGTAGCCGCGAGCTGCGGCAACGTACGCCAGTGCGATACCGGTGTTGCCGGAAGTCGGCTCAATGATCTCGACACCACGCTTCAAAATGCCCCGCTTTTCAGCATCCCAGATCATGTTGGCACCGATGCGGCACTTAACCGAGTAGGCAGGATTACGACCCTCGACTTTTGCCAGAATAGTAGCTTTTGAGTTGCCGACGATGGTGTTTAATCTTATCAGGGGGGTATTTCCAATCGACTGTGAGTTATCTGCAAAGATTTTACTCATGACTGTTTCCCTTCGTCGATAATTTTAGATTCCGTACCTGGTCAATGTATCTCCAAAAGAGAGTCGTAACAAGTACAAACGAGTACGGCAAAAAGTCGATTACGAAAAATTGTAATTCACTCTTGCTGTTGGTGACTGCGCTTGAGTTCAATCAACAGTAGTTGCTTCTGCCCCCTGCATAAATTATCAATAC
The DNA here is from genome assembly GCA_019162745.1 of Deltaproteobacteria bacterium. Lineage (GTDB taxonomy): Bacteria > Desulfobacterota > Desulfuromonadia > Geobacterales > Pseudopelobacteraceae > JACRCG01. Next base: position 20,857 of record JAFLLC010000162.1, read on the forward strand.
AGTTAGCCGTAATAGATACAATCTTTATACAATGTAATAACAGTATCTTATGCCGTTTTCAACCCTTTTTAGTTATGCTCAGCTGTATAATAATCCTATACAAGTTTATGCGGTCGCTACGTCCCCCACAAACTCCGTAGCATAAAATATAATCTGTTATATTAAGGTGTTATATAGATATTTTGAGTTTTTTAAAAACTTGGCACTATCACTGCATTAATAAAATCAAGAACGCTAACCCACAACACGAAGGAGAAATATCATGAAACCGACCGCAACCATCATCAACACCGTAGCAGTACTTTTTGCCACCCTGACTTCCACCATCGCTTCTGCTGCTCCTGGCGATGTTGACACCAGCCTCACTTTTAACAGTGGCATTCTGGTACTGGCTTTCGCCGGATTCCTGGCTCTGGTGGTCGTAGTGCAGACAATCCCGGCCGTTATCACGCTTTATTCCATGATTAAAGCCGCCGCCTCAAAGAGCGACACAAAGGAAGCACTTTCAGCTGCACGCAAATAAAACCGTAAACATCTGCGAAGAATAACACCAGGGCAGAATTAATCAGCTCAGTCGGACAGATCAGGTCGGTACATACTCTGGTAATTTTTACCAGCAGATAAAAGCGATTGAGTACCTGATCTGTATTACCATCTTTGTTTCCTTCCCGGCCTTTTACCGGTACCTGAACAAGAATCATAACGCGAAAACAGCCCACTAAAGACATCTACTATTCTAAGGGCCCATAAAAACGGGCCCTTGAGGCATAGTTTTCACGCTACAGCGCAACTCTCCCAGAAGCCCCTCCAACAATTAATCAGCAGAGCACAATAAAAGACGAAACTTACCATTGACCCAACTGACCGTGCACCCGTATCAATATCTGACGTGGTCTTCCACGTGCCAAAATCCTAAATTAAAAAAGCCGCTAATCCTTTCAAAAAGATTAGCGGCTTTTTTGTGCAAAGTTATGCTGTTTTTTTGCAGGTTACATGTTGTA
>JAFLLC010000186.1 GCA_019162745.1 Deltaproteobacteria bacterium
AGGCGCTTCTAAGCGAGAGCACGGAGTAAAATCGGAGAGTTACAGATAAAATTAGAAGCCTTATGTGTCATCAAAAAGGTGTTTTTGTTTTAGATCCTAAGCCTTTGATTTCTCTGTGTTCTCCGTGTCTCCGTGTCTCCGTGTTATTGAACTGCCGTTTTTGATATGGTTGAAGATAACGATTGTGTTTAGATGCCTGTTGTGTTGAAGGGTGGGAGTGATTCCGCCCTTTTTTGGTCTTTTCTTTGACGATTTAAAGTGACTGTGCTACATTCTCGCCACGCTAAATCCGGAGGTGCATATGGAGTTAAATGACATTGCAATATTACTGGAATCCATTGACAGCAAGGTTCAAATCACAATGGAGGCGGTTTCTGCTCTTGACAAAAAAATAGATGATGTCGAAGAGCGATTAACAGATAAAATCGAACTGGTTGATTGCAAAGTCATGGGATTTAGCAAGCGCCTTGACGCAGTTGAAGAACGTCTTTCAAATGAAATTGCCGACGTTCGTAACGATCTTGCCGCCCACCGCAACAACACCGAACTGCACCATGCACAACCAAAACGCCCTCTGAAAAGAGCATAATCCCCTTGAAACCACCAGCTAAAATCATCTGTGTCGCCAACCAGAAGGGCGGCGTCGGCAAGACAACCACCGCCGTCAATCTTGCCGCATGTCTTGCCGCTGCGGAGCGGCCGACTTTGCTGGTTGATATCGATCCGCAGGGTAATGCAACAAGTGGTGTCGGCGTCAATAAAGCATCACTGAAGCGAACGGTGTATGACGCCCTGATAAATGAAGCAGACCCGTGTGAACTGGTAATTGACACCGGACATCCTTTCCTGCACATCATCCCGTCAAATTCCGACCTTGCCGGCGCGGAACTGGAGCTGGCCGCAGAAATAGGACGTGAGCATAAGCTTAAATACGTTCTGTCGCTGCTAGCGGAAAAGTACAACTATATTATCATCGACTGTCCCCCATCGCTAAGCCTCTTGACGATTAATGCCATGACCGCCGCCGACTCGGTGCTGATACCGCTGCAGTGCGAGTTTTACGCCATGGAAGGATTTTCACAGATTCTGCGGACCATCAAGCTGATTCAGAAAATGGTTAACCCGCGGCTGACAATCGAAGGAATTCTGCTAACCATGTACGATGCGCGCGGTAATCTGAGCAAGGATGTTGCTGAAGAGATCCGCACACATTTCCCCGGGCAGGTGTTTGAGTCGGTCATACCCCGCAACGTACGGCTGGCAGAAGCGCCCAGCCACGGCAAGCCGGTCATTTATTATGATATCACTTCACGCGGCGCAGCCAGTTATCTGCAGCTGGCCCGCGAGATTATTCAGAGGGAGAGAGTAAATGGCTAGAATTGGCGGCCTTGGCAAAGGCATGGCTGCGCTGCTGCAGGGGACGGAAACAGTTGATGAGTCCAAAAACTATTTTGTCTGCCCGATTGAAAAGATCAGCCCCAATCGCAACCAGCCCCGTAAGCATTTCGCCGCGGAAAAACTGGATGAGCTGGCCGCCTCGATCCGCGAAAAAGGGATCATTCAGCCGCTGGTTGTCACCAGAACAGCCGACGGCTACGAGATTATTGCCGGTGAACGCCGCTGGCGGGCGGCCCAGAAAGCGGGGCTGCACGAAATCCCGGTCGTCATCCGTGAGGCGACCCCGGATGATGTTATGGAACTGGCCCTGATCGAGAACATCCAGCGGCAGGATCTGAACGCAATCGAGGAGGCCATGGCGTACCGCTCGCTTGTCGAGCATTTCAGTATCTCTCAGGAGGATGTTGCGCGCAGGGTCGGTAAGAACCGGACAACGGTAACCAACTCGCTACGGCTCCTCAAGCTGCCGGAGGAGATCCAGCGGGATATCGTTGAGGAACGGCTGAGTATGGGGCACGCCCGGGCTCTGCTGTCACTTGATAGCGGCGAACTGGTCGAAAAGGCCCGCCACGAGATACTGCATCGGCAACTGAGCGTGCGTGCCACGGAAGAGCTGGTGCGCAGGCTGAAAATAAATCCGCATCCCGTCCCTGTCAAACGGCTGCAGCAGCCGGATCTGCTGATGTCATCGCTGGAAGAGCAACTGCAGAAACGCTTCCAGTCAAAGGTTGCGATCCGGAAAGTTGGTTCAAAAGGTGGGCGGCTGGAGATACATTTCAGTGATTCGGATGAACTGACCCGCATAATTGACCTGCTGGATATTTAACACTGAAACGGCAGTCCTGAATAACACAGAGCAGCGGAGCAACAGAGAAATCAAGCCCTTACATCAGAACAGCATTCACTACCATGGTGAGTTTCAAAGACTTCATCAAGAATTAATCAAAATCGGCAGTTTAATAACACGGAGAGACGGCCAAAAGTAGGCGCTTCTAAGCGAGAACACGGAGAAATCAAATGCTTAAAGTTTAAATTAAAATATCATTTTTGGTGAACAATAAAACTACTTATTTTATCTATAACTCTCAGATTTTACTCCGTGTTCTCCGTTTCTCCGTGTTTCAAATGTTTTTTGGATAAAACTCCCAAAATAAATAAGCAGCATAATTCAAATCTCTTGACAACTCTTCGATTATCATGGTAGTTAGCGTCTGTTTTGCGCCAGTCTCTGGTATACAGTATACAACTTTAGCATGCCTGCAAGGGGTAGGTCGTGATTGAATTAAATTTATCGTTCGTAGTCCAGCTGATCAATTTCGGCATCCTCGTCCTCGTTCTCAATACCTTTCTGTACAAGCCGATCCGCAAGGTGCTGGCCGACCGCCGTCAGGTAATCGACTCGGCCCGCGAAAAAACTGTCTCGGTTGATGCCGAAGTGCAGAGCAAGATGGACCTGTATGAAGCCAGACTGCATGCAGCCAAGGCTGAAGCCGGCGCACGTCGCGCTGACGCCCTGAAGCTTGCTCAGGCTGAGGAAGCAGCCCTGCTTGAGAAAGCACGCAAACAGGCTGCCGAGTCGCTGGCCTCGATCCGTGAAAGAGTCGCCAGGGAAGCCGGTGAAGCGCGAGAACTGTTGAAAAAACAGGCCGAGATTCTGGCCGCTGCTATCAGTGAAAAAATCCTCGGGAGGAGCCTGTAGTTATGAGTATGGTAACCGATCGCTCCAAAAAAATTATAATTACGCTGGCGTACATCTCAGCCATTGTGCTGCTGGCAACCGCCGGTTTTGCCTCTGAAGGCGGCGAAGGCGCGCACCATGTCGACAGCGGCGCGCAGATGAAGGACTTCGGCTGGCGAGTGTTCAACTTCGCCGTTCTGGTCGCTATAATTATCTGGTCGCTCAAAAAGGCCAACATCAAGGGCTCACTGGCCGCCCGCCAGGCTGATATCGAAAAAAGCCTGAAAGATGCTGAAGCCGCCCGTGATGCCGCCGAAGCCAAACTGCGCGAATACGGTGTCAAACTTGATCAGGCGTCGAAAGAGATTGATGAACTGCATGCTGCTATCGTGCGTGAAGGGGAGCAGGAAAAGGCCCGCATTATTGCCGAGGCTAACACTGCTGCTGAAAAAATAGTTGCCCAGGCGGCATTATCCGCCGAGCAGGAAACGGTGAAAGCCCGCAATGAGCTCCGTGCCGAAGCGGCCAGGCTTGCAGTGGAAATCGCGACCGGCAAGCTGACCGGCGCGATCCTGAAGAACGACCACGACCGATTTGTCGGCGAATATCTTGACAAGGTGGTACAGATATAGTGATCAATAACGCGATTGCGAGACGATACGCCAAAGCGCTTGTGCAGCTTGGCTCGGAGGGTGGTCTGATTGACCTTTTCCGCAATGAACTGTCAGTGGTTGACGGCCTTTTCAGGGATAATAGCGAATTACGGGCCGCTTTCGCAGATCCGGCCCTTACTCAGGATCAGAAAAAGAACATCATGAAGGAGCTGGCAGCCAAGGCGGCCTGTTCCGAACTGGTCGGAAACTTTCTGCTGCTGCTGGTGGACAAGAACCGCGTTGCTTTTCTGGGGCAGATTGTCCAGACCTATGAAAAGCTGGCCGACGAGTTCTCCGGAGTGATCCGCCCGCTCATCAAAACCGCCTTTCCGCTGGACGACAGTCAGGTGGCTGCAATTCAGAATGCCCTGGAGAAAAAAACAGGGATGAAGGTTGTGCCGCAGATGGTCGTAGACCCGTCCCTGCTGGGTGGCATTGTAACTCAGATAGGTGATATCGCATACGATAACAGTGTCAAGACTCAGCTTAAACAGATTGAAGATATATTACAGAAGGGGTAGGAGCATCCATGGAAATCAGAGCCGAAGAGATCAGCGAGATCATTAAAAAACAGATCAAAGAGTATGGCAAAGAGGTTGAAGTGTCCGAAACCGGCACGATCATCTCCATTGGTGACGGTATTGCCCGTATTCACGGACTGGCCGGCGCCATGGCCGGTGAGCTGCTGGAGTTTCCCGGCGGCGTAACTGGCATGGTCTTGAACCTTGAAGAAGATAACGTCGGCGCCGCTATTCTCGGTGAGTTCTCCGAGATCAAGGAAGGCGACACCGTCAAACGCACCGGCCGCATTACCGAGGTTCCGGTAGGCGATGCACTGATCGGCCGTGTTGTTAACGCCATCGGACAGCCGATCGACGGCAAGGGCGCCATCAACACCAATAGTTTCAGCAAGGTTGAGATCAAGGCTCCCGGCATTGTTGACCGCAAATCGGTTCATCAGCCAATGGCTACCGGCCTGAAAGCGATTGACTCGATGGTCCCAATCGGGCGCGGCCAGCGCGAACTGATCATCGGTGACCGCCAGACAGGCAAAACCGCCGTTGCGATCGATACGATCATCAACCAGAAGGGGGGCGATGTTGTCTGTATCTATGTTGCCATCGGCCAGAAGCGCTCCACTGTTGCCCAGGTCGTTTCCAAGCTGACCGAGCACGGCGCAATGGATTACACCATCGTTGTCGCTGCAACAGCTTCAGAATCTGCACCGCTGCAGTTCATCGCACCATATACCGGCGTCACCATGGGCGAGTTCTTCCGCGACAGCGGCAAACACGCCCTGATCATCTATGACGATCTTTCCAAACAGGCCGTCGCCTATCGCCAGCTTTCCCTGCTGCTCCGTCGTCCGCCAGGACGTGAAGCGTATCCGGGTGACGTTTTCTATCTGCACAGCCGCCTTCTGGAGCGTGCCTGCAAACTCTCCGATGCTCGCGGAGCAGGCTCTTTGACTGCGCTGCCGATCATTGAAACCCAGGCTGGTGACGTTTCTGCGTACATTCCGACCAACGTTATCTCCATTACCGACGGCCAGATCTATCTGGAGTCCGACCTGTTCTTCTCCGGCGTTCGTCCGGCGATCAACGTCGGCCTCTCGGTTTCCCGCGTCGGCGGTTCTGCCCAGACAAAATCGATGAAGCAGGTTGCCGGTACTCTGCGTCTCGACCTTGCCCAGTATCGTGAAATGGCCGCTTTTGCCCAGTTTGGTTCCGATCTGGACAGAGCTACCCAGCTCCAGCTTGAGCGCGGCGTGCGTCTGGTTGAAATTCTCAAGCAGCCGCAATATCGTCCGATCGCCAACGAGAAGCAGGTTCTGATTATCTTTGCAGCTAACAACGGCTTCCTCGATGAGTTCCCGGTTTCCGCACTCAAAAAGTTCGAGGTCGAGATGTATGCATTCTTTGATAACCGCCAGGCTGAATTGTTGGTTGAGCTGCGCGACAAGAAAGCTATTGATGATGATATGAAGGGCAGAATTATTGCCGCGATGGGTCAGTTCAAGAAGGAATTTACCGCGTAGACAAGGACGGTTTGAGATATGGCAAGCCTTAAAAGCATCAAAAAGCGGATCGTATCCGTAAAAAATACTCGCCAGATCACCAAAGCCATGAAAATGGTTTCGGCCGCAAAGCTGCGCCGTGCACAGGAAAACGTTGTTGCCGCCCGCCCGTATGCGAAAAAGCTGGGTGAAGTGCTGCAAAGTCTGGCGGCTAACCTTGAGGGCGATCTCCACCCGCTGCTAGAGAAGCGTGAAGCTAAAAAACTGCTGCTTATCGTGCTGACATCGGACCGTGGCTTGTGCGGCGGTTTCAATACCAACCTCTGCAAGGCGGCTGATCGCTATATCAAGGACAATGCTGCTGCATTCGAGCAGATCAGCATCATGACAGTCGGCCGCAAAGGGTATGAGTTCCTCCGCAGCCGTTATACGGTGTATAAGAATTTTTCCAATGTTCTGGCAAAACCAAATTATCAGACAGCTGTCATGCTTGCACAGGAAGTTGTCGATGGATTTGTGGCTGAAGAGTACGATCAGGTTGAGCTCCTTTACAACTCTTTCCGTACGGTTATGACCCAGGACATCACCTTCCAGCAGATGCTGCCGGTCGAGCCGGAAGCAAAAGGTGTCACTGACGAAACTCCTGTTGAGTTTATCTACGAGCCGTCCGTTGGTGAACTGCTTGCTGAGATACTCCCTAAAAATATTGAGGTGCAGATTTTTAAAGCCATGCTGGAGACGGTTGCCGGTGAACACGGTGCCCGTATGACTGCTATGGACAGCGCCTCAAAGAACGCCAACGAAATGATCGGCAAGCTGACGCTTCAGTATAACCGGGCTCGTCAGGCAGCCATTACCACCGAGCTGATGGAAATTATCTCCGGCTCTGAATCGATTAAAGGCTAATAAATTACTAAACGTAACATTATATGAGGCCGTACGGCCGCAGGAGGACACCGTTCCATGAGTCAGAATACAGGTAAGATTACGCAGGTCATCGGCGCAGTTATCGACGTCGAATTTGAGCCCGGCATGCTGCCGGAGATCTATCACGCGCTGCGCGTGACCAATCCGGCCATTGATGACCGCGAGAATAACCTCGTGCTGGAAGTCGCCCAGCATTTAGGTGAAAACTCTGTCCGCACCATTGCCATGGACTCAACTGACGGTCTGAAACGTGGTCAGGTTGTCACCAACACCGGCAAACAGATCTGCGCACCTGTAGGGGCCAAAACACTTGGCCGCATCATGAACGTAATCGGTGAGCCGGTTGACGAAATGGGCCCGATCGGTAATGAGAAAGAGTACGCCATCCATCGTGAAGCGCCTTCTTTTGAAAGCCAGTCAACCAAAGTTGAAGCGTTCACAACCGGTATCAAGGTTGTTGACCTGCTCGCACCGTATGCCCGCGGCGGTAAGATCGGCCTGTTCGGCGGCGCCGGCGTCGGCAAGACGGTTCTGATTATGGAGCTGATCAACAATATTGCCCGCCAGCATGGCGGTTACTCGGTTTTCGCCGGTGTCGGCGAGCGTACCCGTGAAGGGAACGATCTCTGGATGGAAATGAAGGAAACAGGGGTTCTGGAAAAAACCGCCCTCGTGTACGGGCAGATGAACGAGCCTCCCGGGGCCCGTGCCCGCGTTGCACTGACCGCCCTCTCCGTCGCCGAATACTTCCGTGACGAAGAAGGTCTGGACGTTCTGCTTTTCATAGATAACATCTTCCGCTTTACCCAGGCAGGGTCTGAGGTTTCGGCGCTTCTCGGCCGTATCCCTTCCGCTGTTGGTTACCAGCCTACGCTGGCGACTGAAATGGGTGAACTGCAGGAGCGTATCACTTCTACAAACAAGGGCTCCATTACCTCGGTTCAGGCTATTTACGTACCTGCCGATGACTTGACCGACCCGGCGCCCGCTACCGCCTTTGCCCACCTGGATGCTACGACGGTTCTTTCCCGTCAGATTGCCGAGCTCGGCATCTATCCGGCCGTTGATCCGCTCGACTCGACCTCCCGTATTCTTGATCCGCAGGTCATCGGTGAGGAGCACTACGCCGTTGCCCGTTCGGTTCAGTACGTGCTGCAGAAGTACAAGGATCTTCAGGATATTATCGCCATTCTCGGTATGGACGAACTCTCCGAAGAGGATAAACTTGTTGTCGCCCGTGCCCGCAAGATCCAGCGCTTCCTGTCCCAGCCGTTCTTCGTTGCCGAGGCTTTCACTGGCTCTCCAGGCAAATACGTCGAATTGAAGGATACCATCAAGGGTTTCCAGGAAATCGTTGCCGGAAAGCACGACAGTATGCCTGAGCAGGCCTTCTACATGGTCGGTTCGATCGAAGAGGCCATTGAAAAGGCTGCTAAGCTGGCCGCGGTATAAATTAAACATGTAGGGGCAGGGCCTGTCCTGCCCGCTTTCTACAAGGAATGATATATGGCAGAAAAGATGAAGCTGGAAATTGTCACCCCTTATAAAAAAGTTGTCGACACCGAGGTTGATGAAGTAACCGCAACCGGTAAGCTGGGTGAATTCGGTGTTTTGCCTGGTCACGCACCGTTTCTGACCTCGCTCAATATTGGTGAACTTGTTTACAAGAATAACGGTGTTGCCGAGCATATGTCACTCAACTGGGGCTATTTTGAAGTCCGTGATGACAAGATTATTGTGCTGGTAGAAACGGCTGAAATGGCCGAAGAGATTGACGTAGAGCGTGCCAAGGCTGCATTGGGCCGCGCTGAAGAGGCTCTTAAAAAACTGACTTCCGAAGACAAGCAGCATAAGATTTATGAAGCGGCCCTCCAGCGGGCGATTATCCGTATGCAGGTTGCAGGTAAGAGCATGCGTAAATAGGTTTATCATTATATAATCAGTATAAAAAAGAGCGGCAGCGATGCCGCTCTTTTTGTTTGTAGAAATTATCCAGCGAGTTTGCTACAACTATCGCGTTATATATTCCCTTTGTATGGAGAATAGGTATGCCGCAATCTAATGAACTGAAGCGCTTTCGTTGTTATGAGATTTTTTCCCAGTCGACCGGTCTTGAAATCCGCACCGCCGTCAAGACCAATGAGGAGCATGGAGTGGTCGTCGAGCGGAGCGGCAGGATTCATCTCCGGTTTTTCAAGCTGACACCGAAGACCAAAGCCGGTGAAATTACTCAGATCCGCTTCATCTGTGAGCCTGATGAGGCCTTTGGTCTTTCGCTGATAATTAGTCAGGTGGCGGGTTCTTCCGTTACCTGCAAGGAAAAATTGAACCCGCACAAATTCTTTTCCGGGGAACTGGGGGAGGAAACCGTGACGACACTTTCTGTTGAAAAGTGGGAACGGGGCGGCAAGAGCGGCTATGCTTTAACTGTCGGGCGTGGCAAGGATTTTATCAGTGTACCGGTGCCGCTTGCCAAATTTATCTTTGCAGGAGAGTTCCTGCGTACACTTTCTACGGAGCAGAGCTGGGTGGAACGGGCAGAGAAAAGGACTTCACCGCCTGTTGCCCGCTGAGGATGTCAAGCGTTAAACGCTATAACGCGTTCTCTGACGAGCTGAAGCGAGTATTTAACTGCAAGGTTCAGCGCATTTCTGTCGATGCGGCTTTCAGCTGTCCGAATCGGGATGGCACTCTGGATACGCACGGATGCATATTCTGCGGCGGCCACGGTTCCGGTTCGTACGGCATCCGGCGCGAGCTTGATATTTCTGCTCAACTTGAAGACGGCAAAGAGGTCATGCGCCGCAAGTACCGGGCATCGAAATTCATCGCCTATTTCCAGGCCTATTCAAATACCTATGCAGGGGTCGGGCTTTTACAGGAACTGTACACCGAAGCCATCGGAGTTTCGGATGTAGTCGGCTTGATCATCGCCACCCGCCCGGACTGCCTGCCGGACGACGTTCTCGATTACCTTCAGGAAATCTCCGGACACACCTATCTCTGGCTGGAGTTGGGTGTCCAGTCCATCCATGACAGGAGCCTCAAGCTGATTAATCGCTGCCATGATCACGCCTGTTCTGTTGATGCGATTAAGCGGGCCAGGAACCGAGGCATAAGGGTTTGTATCCACATAATACTCGGATTGCCGGGTGAAACGCATGAGGAGATGCTGGCTATGGCGGGCGAACTGAACCGCCTCGGCGTTGACGGCGTCAAGCTGCACCTGCTGCACGTCATGAAGGGTACGGTGCTGGAGGAGATGTACGGGCGTGGTGAGGTGACGGTAATGGACAGGGATGATTACGCCGCTCTTGTCTGTGATTTCCTGGAGCTGCTGGACCCGCGCATCCTGATCCATCGCCTGACCGGCGACGGCGGGCGTGACAATCTGGTGGCGCCGCTCTGGTCGTTGAAAAAATTCGAAATACTCAATCTGATCGATGCCGAGATGGAGCGCCGCGGGGCGCGGCAGGGGGAGAAATTTACTACTCCACCCCACACTACCTTGTCCTGACTACATCTCCACGCGTGTTACAACACCCTGCATTTTTGTTGAAGGAAGTTTGTTGAACTGAACGAAGTTGGGGGTCAGCTTCTTGATTAAAGCGAAAATCTTCCAGATTGGATTACGGGTTTCAATATCCTCAATGCCGTAGAAGATGACCTTTTCCTGAATTCCATGCTGCTTGAGCGCCGCCTCGATGTCTAAAACCACCATGTACCCGGCTGATACCTCAAAAAATTCCAGTCCATTTGCTATACCGGTCTTGTGTTTGAATACCGTGCCGAAGGGGTCGTCGGTGCGCATAACGGAAATAAAGACGTTGCGTTCATATATAATATTGGAGCGGATCACACAGTGCACAACGTACGGAGGTACGACGTCAAGGCCTTTCGTAAAATAGAGCCCGCAGCCTGGTATCCTGTTTTTTGCATAAATCTGTTCGTACGAGAGCAGGAATATATCCATCTCCAGCGGGCGCATGGCGCGATACAGACAGCGCTGTCCGTTGGTCCAGACTAAAATGGTGATAAAGGGAATAGAAGCCAGAATAATTGACCAGTATGCTCCGTGCGGGAATTTTGAAAAGGTGGAAGTGAAATAGACCACATCAATAATCGCAACAACGCCGACAACCGGTACCTTCCACTTTTTTGTGGTTTTGGAAAATACTATGATCATCATCAGTGCGGTAATCGTCATCGATCCGGTGACCGCCATGCCGTAGGCTGCCGCAAGATTTCCCGACTTCTTGAAAAAGAACATCACAAAGATTACCGCCGCCATCAAGCCCCAGTTGACTACACCGATATAAATCTGTGACTGGATGTGACTGGATGTATACTTTACCTTCATCAACGGCATCAGTCGTGTGGTGATCCCCTGGTAAACGATCGAGAAAACCCCGCTGATGATTGCTTGTGATGCGATAATGGTCGCCGCGATCGTCAGCAGCAAAAATGGAATATAGAGGAGTGAAGATTGACTCCGGATCATGCCGAAAAGGATGTTTTTGGCTTCCGGCGCTCTGAGCAGAAATGCACCCTGCCCCAGATAATTGACATACAGAGCCACGAAAACAAAATACCAGGCCCTGATGATAGGTTTTTTGCCGAGGTGACCCATGTCGGCGTAGAGCGCTTCGCCGCCGGTGGAGCAGAGGATGACTTCTGATAATACAAAATACCCGGCCAGCCCATTGTTCAAGAGAAATTCAAATCCGTACCACGGGTTGATCGCCTTGACAATGCCGGGTGTATCAACAATGGAGATGGCGCCCGACACGAACAGAGCCAGAAAGTAGAGCACCATTATCGGGCCGAATACGCGGGTCACCTTGTCGATGCCGCGTGACTGTACAAAAAAGAGTGAGAAAGCGATAAATGCGGCAATAAAGACCAGAAGCGTTTGATTGGTCCCGGCCAGCGACGGAATCAGCAGCAGACCTTCCACCGCTGACAGGATGGAAATAGCGGGGGTGATGACCCCGTCACCAAGGAGAAGAGATACACCCAGAAAGGAGAGGAAACCTGCAAATCCGAGCACTCGCCCTTTTTTAAACAGTTTGATAATAATCTCACGAAGGACAATTTCCCCCCCTTGTCCCTTGCGGCCAAGACTCATGGCAAGCCAGGCGTACTCGACCGTTACGAGGATAGTCATGGTCCAGAATACCAGCGACAGAATGCCGAATACATTGGCCACGGTCGGTTTGGTCAGGGCAAACACAACCGTCAGTGTGTAAATCGGGCTGGTGCCGATGTCGCCAAAAACCAGCCCCAGAGCTTTTACTATCCCACCCCAGAACGAATCAGTTTCCTGTGCCTGTACCATTAGTTTTAACTTCCTTGTTTGTTTTGTGATTTATGCGGTAGAGGTCAAAAAAAGAGCGGCATTTCTGCCGCTTGCGCTTTATACACTATTTTATTCGAATTTGTCACTCTTGATCACAGAGGTTTCACATTTCCACCCTCGTGACCACTCCCTGCAGCTTGGCAGCCGGAAGCTTGTTGAACTGGACGAAATTAGGGGTCTGTCGTTTAATGGTGGAAAACAGCTTCCAGGCAATATTGTTGGTTTCAATGTCTTCGATCCCGTAGAAAATCACCTTTTCTGCGATGCCATTATTCTTTAGAATCCCTTCGATATCCAATATTTCCATGTAGCCCACCTTAACCTCTATCGCATCAAGGCCGGTAGCCAAGGCAATTTTCAGATCTGTTTCCAGTCCGTATGGTTCATCTGTGCGGACAATCGAGATCAGTACATTGCGTTCGTAGATTATGTTGCTGCGGATGATGCAGTGAACCAGGTATGGGGGGATGACGTTCGACTCCTTGACGAAGAACAGGGCTGTGCCGGGAATGTTTTTATTTTTGGCATAAATTTGACTGTATGATATCTCGAAGGTGTCGAAGTCAAGTGGCCTGAGCGCCCGGTAGAGGGCGCGCTGCCCCTTGGTCCAGACCATGATGGTGATGAACGGGATTGCAGCCAGAATGATCGACCAGTAGCCGCCGTGGGGAAATTTGTTGAGGTTGGCGATTAGGAATGCCAGATCCGCCAGAGTAACTAACAGGGCGATCGGTACCTTCCATTTCTTTGTGGTGTGGGCGAAGATCATCGTTATCATGACGCCGGTAATGGTCATAGTGCCGGTAACTGCCAGTCCGTATGCCGCCGCAAGATTTTCAGATTTTTTGAAAACCAGCATGATCATGATAACCGCTGCCAGCAGGGCCCAGTTGATCGAGCTGATGTAAATCTGGGATTTCATGTGTGTGGATGTATAGTCTACCTTCAGCAGCGGTAGGATGCGGGTGGTTATCCCCTGGTAAACAATGGAAAAAACACCACTAATCAGGGCCTGCGAAGCGATGACAGTGGCAATGATGGTCAGTATAAGGAACGGAATGTAGAGAATGGCTGCTTCATTTCTAACCATTCCGAAGAGGATGTTCTTGGCCGTTGGGTGGGTGATGATATAGGCGCCCTGGCCAAGATAATTGATTACCAGCGCAGCGAAGACAAAGTACCAGGCGCGCACGATCGGTTTACGTCCCAGATGTCCCATGTCAGCGTAAAGGGCTTCGCCTCCGGTGGCACAGAGGATAACCTCGGAGAGAACAAAGAAACCTGCCAGGCCGTTTTCGTAAAGAAATCGGGCGGCATACCAAGGGCTGAGTGACTTGAGCACAATTGGGTGGTCGATAATTGATAGCATACCGGATAGCGTCAGGGCGATAAACCAGACAACCATCAGCGGTCCAAAAGCGCGGGCCACCTTGTCGGTCCCTTTGCTTTGTATTATGAAAAGTCCGACTGCGATAATTGCAGCGATAAGAATCAAGATGTTTTGTGAGGTATGCTCAAGCCCCGGTATCAACTCGATACCCTCAACCGCTGAGAGAATGGATATGGCAGGGGTGATGACGCCGTCTCCGATCAGGAGGCAGATGCCGACATAGGAAAGAAAGGTGACAAACGCCAGTGTGCGTCCCGGTTTGATCATTCTTACCAGGATTTCACGCAGTACAATGGTCCCGCCTTCCCCCTTGCGCCCCAGGCTCATCGCCAGCCAGGCGTATTCAACCATGACCAGCGTAATAAGTGTCCAGACAATGAGAGAGATGATTCCGTAGATGATTTCCTGCGAGGGTTTGGTGAGGGTGACGATGACGGTGAGGGTATAGATCGGACTGGTGCCGATGTCACCGAACACGAGTCCCAAGGCTTTGATGATGCCGCCCCAATAAGAGGGTGTGCCGCTTTGTTGCATAGTTTAGTCCTTCCATCCGCCTACGAGGTTAGCTGACGGGCTCGGGTCTGGAAGTTCCCTATCCGGTGTCACTGCCGGAATACGCCCCTGCTGATTGGTTCCCCCGCATCCGCCCTTACGGACGAATCTCGGCTGTAAATATCTGCCGTTTATACTCTATCTGAAACCCGTGTCAATGTTTTCGTGGCGCGGGGCTTTAATGATCTGCGTTGTCTGGTACACTGGATTCAGCCTTCTCTGTGACGAGACGATCGGAGCATTCCATGAGCTATCGCACGATACTTGTTGTCATCAACGAACATACCGGATCAACCGTGGCCGCGCGCTATGCTCTGCCGCTGGCAGAATCAGAGGAATGCAGGCTCGTGCTGTACAGCGCTTATGGTGAGGGAGGCGACAGTACCGCAATCCGTTTGACAGAAAAACATCTGGATCACCTGCTCAAAGAAGCCATTGCCCTTGGCATCAACGTTACGCGAGTAACCGAGATCGGCAGCATTACCAAGCTTCTGCCGCATCGGGCTCTAGCCGAAGCGGTGGATCTTCTGCTCTATCCGTTGACTCCTGGTGAACATTACGGATCAACCATGCAGCAGCAGACTGCCCATCATCTGCTGCGCACGATCAGGGCTGATCTGGCGGTCATGCGGATAATGCACATGGGAAAACCGCACCCTCACCGCATCATGGTGCCGGTTGGTATGGTGATCAGCGACAGGAAACAGCGCGTCAGGTTTGTCGCCGCCCTGGCTAAATGCTTCCATTCCCAGGTGACGCTGTTTCATCGCCCCGACGTCGGAAAACAGGGTCTCCCCGATGATTTTGTCACGCTGCGTAATGAACTGCGCCAATATGACCTGCCGGTCCTGGAGCGGAGCGCTCCGGGACACATTGCCCGTGCGATCGCTCTGGAGGCTGTCAGCCATCACGACGACCTGATCGTGCTGGGGGCGAGTGAGCGGGGTACGCTACGGCGCATCTTCTTCGGCAACCCGGCCGGAGATGTGATGAAACACCCACCCTGCAATACCATCCTGTTCCGCCCCGCCCCGCGATAGACATGAAGATCCAGGCGCTACCTTATGATGAAGTCTTCGCAACCCTGCTCAGCGGCCCGGAGGGGATAACAGGGGAAGAGGCCGCCCGCCGTATGGGAGAGTACGGCCCCAACGAGATCCGCGAGATGCACGCCAGGTCACTGGGTTCACGGTTGGCTGCCCAGTTCACCCATTTCCTGGCGCTGCTGCTCTGGTTCGCAGCCGCCCTCTGTTTTCTCTCCGAATACCTCCACCCGGGCGAAGGACTGCTGCGCCTCGGCATCGCCATTCTCGCGGTGATTTTCATCAACGCCTTTTTTACCTTCATCCAGGAGTACCGCACTGAAAAAGCGATTGAGGAACTACGCAAGCTGCTCCCGTTCCGGGTCGCGGTTATCAGGGATGGTGCTGAAACGGAGGTTGACGCCCGGTATATCGTGCCGGGAGATCTTATTCTCCTGCACGAAGGGGACAAGGTGCCTGCTGACGGCCGGGTTGTCCAGTCGAGCCATTTGACCGTCAACAACGCACCGCTGACTGGCGAATCTGATTCCCGTGCGCTCTCTGATGCTCCTTCTGGAGAGGAGATGCTTGAAAGCCGGAATCTGGTATTTGCCGGGACGCTGGTGGTGAGCGGCAGCGGCCGGATTGTTGCCTATGCGACCGGCATGGCGACCGAGTTCGGCAAGATCGCCCATATCACCGGCAGGGTGGTGGAAGAGGTGAGCCCTCTTCAGCTGGAGATAACGCATGTCACCCGCATTGTCGCCGTCATAGCCGTTGCCGGCGGCGCCTGTTTTTTCGTTCTGGGAGGGATCTTCGGGCAGGGATTCTGGGACAATTTCCTGTTCGCCATCGGTATCATCATCGCACTGGTTCCCGAGGGACTGCTCCCGACCGTGACTCTCTCGCTTGCCATGGGAAGCCGGCGTATGGCACACCGCAATGCGCTGGTTAAAAGCCTGAATGCCGTGGAGGCGCTCGGGTCGGTCGATCTGATCTGCACGGACAAAACCGGGACTCTGACGCAGAACATTATGACAGTCAGGGATACGTGGAGTCCTGACGACGGGAAGATGGCCTGCAGGGTGGCGCTGCTCTGCAATAATGCAGTGCTGTCGGCGGATGGGGGAGCCCGCGGTGATCCTACAGAGACGGCGCTTTACCGTTATGCGATGGAGCGGGTGAGCGCGGCCGGAGAGCGGCTCGACGAAACCCCGTTCGACACGGAGCGGAAGCGGATGTCCACCCTGCACCGCGTAGATGGACGGCTGTTCGTGCTGGTCAAGGGGGCCGGTGAAAGCCTGCTGCCGCTCTGCAGTTCGATGCCGCAGGAGGGAACTGGAATTCCGCTTGACGAATCCACTTTGGAGGGTTTGGCAGTTCGGCAGCGTGACATGGCAACTGGAGGTCTGCGGGTGATCGCACTCGCCTTCAGGGAGCTTGATGAAATCCCCGCCGGGCCGATTCCGGAAGAAGGGCTGACTTTTGCCGGGTTCATGGGTCTGGAGGATCCTCCCCGGCCGGAGGTGCCGCAGGCTCTGGAACAGTGCCGCAGCGCCGGCATCAAGGTGATCATGATTACCGGTGACGCCGGGCCGACGGCAGCGGCAATAGCCTTGGAGATCGGTTTAATCATTGGCGATCCCTATATAATAGAGGGGAGTGAGTGTACAGCCATGTCGGATGAACAGCTGCGTGCGGCATTGGAGGAAGAGAATCTGATCTTTGCCCGTATGTCCCCCCAGAACAAGATGCACATTGTCAGCCTGCTGATAGAACAGGGGCACCGGGTGGCGGTGACCGGTGACGGTGTCAACGATGCTCCGGCACTGAGAAAGGCCCACGTCGGAATTGCCATGGGGCTCTCGGGCACGAGTGTCGCGCGCGAGGCGGCGGACATCGTGCTGCTGGATGATAACTTCGCCTCCATCGTGCACGCCATCGAAGAGGGGCGCGCCGTTTTTGGAAACATCCGTAACTTCATTACCTATATCTTCGCTTCGAACATTCCCGAGCTGGTTCCCTACATAGGCTACATTCTGTTCGGCATCCCGTTGCCGCTGACGATCATGCAGATACTGGCGGTCGATCTCGGCACCGATATGATACCGGCTCTGGCGCTCGGTTCGGAAAAACCTTCACCAGAGATTATGCAGCGCCCGCCACGGCCAAGTAGTGAACGTCTGCTCACCAGGGGTGTGCTGATCAGGGCCTACCTCTTTCTGGGGCTGTTCGAGGCGCTGGCCGGCATGTCTGCCTACTTCTACGTCATGCAGAGCGGCGGCTGGAAATGGCCGCAGAGCCTTGCGCCGACGTCTATGCTTTATCTGCAGGCGACAACGGCCTGCCTCGCCGGCATCATCGCCACACAGGTTGCCAACGTCTTCACCTGCCGCTCCTCCATCATCTCTCTTACCATGCTCGGTTTCTTCTCCAATCCACTGGTACTGCTCGGGGTGGCCACCGAACTGGCGCTGGCCGGCCTCATCATCTACACCTCACTCGGCAATGCCATCTTCGGCTGTGCACCGATCGGCATCGATGCCTGGTTGCTGCTGGTCCCCTTTGCCCTGTTGCTGCTTGCTGCGGATGAGACCCGCAAGTATTTTGTCAGACGGACCGGTTGGTAAATGGAATTCACTGTTTACATGGTGTGCAAAACTGGTAAACTCCTCAACCGATCAAAATATGCCGAATGGAAACAGTATGAACGATAAAATCAAAGCACAAGAACAGGGTCCGATGGTCTGCCGCTATTTCAAGGTGGCTCACCGCGATATGGTCTTCCTCAAGTTTATTCTGGAAGCGTACGAGGGGATGAATGTCATGAGCACTGTCGATAACAGTGCGGGTATCATTCGCATCGCTATCATGCCCGGTTTCGTTGACGACATGGACGGGTTACTGGCCGAACTTGGGCGGCAGGTGATCATGGAGCCGGCATTTTGGCATGATGAACCCTGTGCCTTCTGACCCGATTATCTGATTGTTTCATGCCCGGCGCCTGAATAGCCGCATCAATTACCGGTTTAAATCGTAAGTACCTGCAGACCCCGCCCCGCCCCGGATATGTAGACAAAAGTAACCATTGCCGCCCCTTCGTTCCCCTTCTCTGCCCGATAATCAGATATGAATTTATAGCGAAATGCCTTGACTCTGCTGTCAGGCGGCAGTTCCAGATTGCCGGGAAGTTCTCGAAGCGCGGGCCATGAACAGTTGCCTTGCTGTGCAACGGCAAATGAGGGGAGTCTACCCATCAGCGGCATCTCGATAAGGCAGTGGTCGAAAAAGAGTGCGTCGTGCAGCACCGCTCTGGAATATGAATCCGTCAGTGGTTCTGCCAGACGGGCAAAAAGTTCGAATACCCTTCGGCAGGACATACTGGAGAGGTTCTCATTGCCCGCTCTGCGTGCCATACTGTCAAGAATGCCGGAGAAGGGCCTGTCGCGCTGCAAAATCCGGAACGCTGTCTTAAATCCGTCATGTTTGTTAAAAAGGTCAAGCAGGCGTCCGATCGTCTCGATGCGGCAGATGTCTTCGTAGGAAAGCCACGGGGTATGCAGGATTGTGTAAGGGGGTGAATCTGAAAAAGCATATCCTTCACGAGCTGCTATCGCCCGCATCGGGACCCCTTTGAGCACCTTGAGCGGTTCGATCTGGATCATATCCGGCTTCAGGTCGGCAATCGCCTGCAGGGAGCCCAGAAAACCGGCGTAATCCTCATCCGGCAGGCCAGCAACCAGGTCGAGGTGCAATTCAATTGTTGTTTCAGCCTCGAGCCGTCTGACATTGGCGAAGATGCGTGACAGATCGGCTGTCCGCCCAACCTGTTCAAGGGTTGCTGCTGACGCAGACTGAACGCCGATTTCAAAGCGGAAGGTATTCTTTGGAACACGCGAAAGTGTCAGCAGATTTTTGTCCGTCAGCAGGTCGGCGGAGATTTCAAAGTGAAAGTGGCTGCTGCGGTTATGTTCCAGGATGAACTCCCAGATCGTATCTGCCCGCCCTGCATCGTAATTAAAAGTCCGGTCTACCAGCTTGATCTGCGCTACGCCCCTGTCCATCAGAAAGAGGAGATCTTCCTTTATCCTGTCCATGCTGAATGAACGGACTCCCCCTTCAACCGATGAAAGGCAGAAAGCGCAGGAAAAGGGACAGCCGCGAGAGGTTTCGTAATAGAGCAGAGGCTTTGAAAAGTCCACCAGTCCGGCTTTAAATGGCGAAGGGAGCCGGTCAAGTTCGAGGTTTTTTCTGCTGAGCGGCCCTGAAACGATATCGCTGCCGTCCCGAAAAAACAGGTTGTCGATCTCCGCTAACCTGTCATGCAGCGAGCTGCTTTTCTCCTCCGTCAGTGAAACAATCAGGCTCCTGAAGGTCTCTTCTCCCTCCCCCTTGATTACAAAGTCGATCGCCGGGTTATCGTGCATAAGGTCGAATATTCCGAAAGAGGCTTCCGGCCCTCCCAGTACGATACGCGTATGAGGAGAGATTTTCTTGAGGTCGGAAACAATCCGCAGGGTCTCTTTGATGTTCCATATATAACAGGAGAAGGCGACCAGATCGGCCCCTTCGGCCATGATGAGTCTCAGGATATGCTCTCGAGGCTCGTTGACGGTCCATTCGCGGATCGTTATGTCGACCTCCGGGATGTCTTGACAGTATGCGGACAGGCAGGGGAGCGCCAGTGATGCGTGCGAGTATTTGGCGTGCAGGGTTGTGAGAAGTATTTTCATGTCAGTATGGTCTCGTGACGCAGGTGGATATTGATGTAGCCGGGCTCTTTTGCATTGACGTATATCGACGCAAGTGCTAATAAATACACGCTTACTATCTAAAAATAAAGGTGTTTCCCTATGCTTGACGTGAAATACATTCGTGAAAATCTGGATGAGGTCGAGCGGCGCCTCCGCACTCGCGGCGGTGAATCGTATCTGGACGGCTTTCGTGAACTTGATGAAAAACGGCGTACCCTGCTGAAAGAGGGCGAAACGCTCAAGGCGCTGCGCAATTCAGTCTCGGATGAGATTGGTCGGACCAAGGACAAAAGCCAGGTTCAGGACAAGATTGTCGCGATGCGTGAAGTCTCCCAAAAAATAAAGGGGTTGGACGACGAGCTCGGTCTGGTCGATGAACAGCTGCAGTCATTCCTGCTGACAGTACCTAACCTGCCGCACGTCACGACTCCGATCGGTTTGTACGAAAAGGACAATGTTCAGGTCAGATCCTGGGGAGAGCCGCAGAAGCTCCCTTTTGAGGCCAAGCCGCACTGGGATCTCGGTGAAGATCTCGGTATCCTCGATTTTGAGTGCGGCGCCAAGATTACCGGAGCGCGCTTCACTCTTTATCGCGGTGCCGGGGCACGAATGGAGCGGGCGCTGATCAATCTGATGCTCGATCTGCATACCGACCGGCATGGCTATCAGGAGGTGCTCCCGCCTTTTATGGTCAATCGCGAATCGATGCAGGGGACAGGTCAGCTCCCCAAGTTTGAAGATGATCTTTTCAAGCTGGTCGATCCCGATTTCTTCCTGATCCCGACCGCCGAGGTGCCGGTAACAAATATCCATCGCGGCGAGATTCTTAAAAAGAGCGATCTGCCGATCAGCTATTGCGCCTACACGCCCTGCTTCCGTCGCGAGGCCGGCTCCTATGGCAAGGATACCCGCGGTCTGATCCGTCAGCATCAGTTCAACAAGGTGGAACTGGTAAAATTTGTCCACCCGTCCGAGTCGGACGCCGCGCTGGAAACTTTGACCGGCCATGCTGAAAAGGTGCTGCAGCTGCTGGAGATTCCCTACCGCGTCATGGCGCTCTGCAGCGGCGACATCGGCTTTTCCTCGGCCAAAACCTACGACATCGAGGTATGGCTGCCCGGGCAGAGCTGCTATCGTGAAATATCATCCTGCAGTACCTTTGGAGACTTTCAGGCGCGCCGTGCCTCGATCCGCTTCCGGGAAGATGAAAAGGGGAAACCTGAATTCGTTCATACGCTGAACGGCTCCGGTCTGGCCGTGGGGCGCACCTTGGTGGCTGTGCTGGAAAACTATCAGCAGGAGGATGGTTCCGTGCTTGTTCCGTCTGCGCTGCAGCCGTACATGGGCGGCCTGGAGCGGATAGTCCGATAACTCCCCCGGTTTCTGCCGTATTCATCAGTTTTTAATAAAGCTGCTGCTGCAGCAAGGAGTGCTATGTTCGGTAATAAGAATGCGGTATTGCTGGCCGAGGCCGAGGCCAAAATAAAACAGCAGCAGGATAAGCTTGATTGGTATCAGCGGCACTACGAAAAGCAGCAGGTCTACATCGAGGAGCTGTATGATGTGATCGGCGATCTTTCCCGTCAGCTTGGGATGGTGCTTAATAGCGAAAATATGGAGCGTATTCAGGCAAGCCCTTTTCTGGGAGATAACAGTAATTTTTTCCTCGATTTATACGTTCTGTTCAGTAACAGGTTCAAGAAGGGGAGGAATGTTACCTGCTATTACGGCAAGGAGCTTGAGGAGCTGAAGCGCAAATTCGAGGACCGGGATTTCAAGAACAGCAAAGTCTTATACCTTACGGAGCGTCTGTCTTTAGATGATTTACTTACCCTTTTAAGGGTTGGGCTCTGGAGAAAATCGGTTGAAGATGCGCTGCAAGCAATAAGAAGTGAGAGAAAGCTTGAACAAATGCGAGTGCATTCCCCCTCCTGAACCAAAGGTTAGGAGGGGGGTCTAACGAGCGGTTTTGGCTTTGACTTTTCTTTAGTCCC
>JAFLLC010000045.1:0-17310 GCA_019162745.1 Deltaproteobacteria bacterium
CGCTGTTGTAGGCGACGTGGCCGTCAGGGACGGGAACGCCAAACTTTCTTAATATGGCTTTTGCCTGGTACTCGTGGATATTCATGAAAAGCTCCTGTTCTGATTTTTCGTATACCGCTGTGATAGGATGTATGCGTGCAATCAAGGATAATACTTAAAATGTGCAGCTTTGACAAAAATATAAATTAGTTATATGGCGTGGTAATACCAATTATTACTTTGTCCGATTAATGTCAACTCTTTTTTAGTGATCTGAAATAATAGTGATGATTCCGGTCGATGTTTACAAAAAATAGCCATGCTTTTTTTTAGAAAAAATATAATACTTTGTTATTGTAAAAACAAATACTTGTAGTGAATATCACTTTTTGTACAGGTAGATAGTAAAAGCACAAAAATTCACTATGAATAAAATATATAAGCAGCATTCAGTTGCATTGATAAAATATTCTCCTCTTTTATTTTTTGTTGAAATAGAAAAAAACTAGGGTATGCTTCAAGGATGATAACTACAACTATCCTCGATAATGGCGTGCGTATTGTTACCCAGAACATCGGTTATATGCACACCGTAACAACCGGCATCTGGGTGGCTAACGGCACCCGACATGAGTCTCCCGAAGATAACGGCGTTGCTCATTTTATTGAGCATATGCTGTTCAAAGGGACCAAGCGCCGTAACGCCCACCAGATCACCCGTGAAATTGACTCAATGGGTGGGATTCTTAACGCTTTTACCGGACATGAATATGTCTGTTATTACGCTAAAGTTCTTGCAAAATTTCTCCCCAATGCTGCCGATCTGCTGGCCGATATCTTTCTTAATTCCACCTTTCCACTCGATGAAATAGAGCGGGAGCGCAAGGTTGTTCTTCAGGAAATAAAGATGCGTGACGACGCTCCTGAAGAGTATATCCACGATCGCTTTCATCAAAACTTCTGGCGCGGGCAGCGGCTTGGCATGCCGGTTTTAGGAAGCGATGAAACCGTTACCGGCCTGACGCGTACTTCGATCTTGTCGCATAAAAACAGCCGCTACCGTCCTCAGGATATAATTATTGCCGCAGCCGGCAACGTTCACCACGATGAGCTGGTCGCTATTCTGGCCCCGCTCTTTTCAGGACTTTCCTCGCCGTGGCATCCTGAATCAGGCGATGCATTTCAGCCCGCTGAAAAAATGGTGAATCTCATTGAACGCGAAATGGAGCAGACACTTGTCTGTCTCGGCACACGTTCGCTCCGTTATGATCATCCGGATCGTTATGCACTGTATCTGCTGACTACAATTTTAGGTGGAGGGATGAGTTCAAGGCTGTTTCAGGAGGTTCGTGAGAAAAAAGGGCTGGCGTATTCGGTTTACTCTTACATAATATCTCATGCCGATTCCGGGGCGCTGATAGTATATACCGGCACTGAGAAAGGTCATTGCCTTGAAGTAATTAATATTGCGTTACGCGAGATGTCGCGGCTTGTTGCTGAAGAGGTGCCGCAGGACGAACTAGACGCTGCACGGGAGCAGCTGAAAGGCAAAACCCTCATGTCGCTTGAAAGCAGTGACAATTTGATGACCCGACTGGCCAAAAATGAGATTTATCATCAAAAACAGCAGTCTATTGAAGATGTTATCGCCAATTACGATGTGGTCAGCAGTAATGATATTCAAAGGGTGTCACAAGAATTGATTCGGAGTGAATTTCTTCATCTTGAAGCCATGGGGCAGGTTGCCGATCTTGGGCTGACTGCGGAGATGCTGGAGGTTTAAAATTATTTTCTGCCGTTTTTGAGAAGAAAATATATTTTTAAAATTCATGCTTGACCTGTTTCAGTTTTAGATGATAAAGTGCCGACACTTTAAATACTCCCTTTTAATTTGGTACGAGAGACCAGCAAAGGCGTCGCAATGAACAAACTAAACTCATAACAGAAGAGTCTTGCCGCGTGCTGCGGGGAGGCTCTTTTTTTATGTCCAGGGAGGCTGTCTAATGGCTGCTGAGCAGACTGTACTTATGGATGGCGAGGGAATCAAGCGAGCATTGACGCGAATAGCTCATGAAATCCTTGAACGAAATAAAGGGGTTGCTGATATCGTACTGATCGGTATCCGTTCGGGTGGGGCATTTTTGGCTGATGGGATTGCTCAGCAGATCGGCGTTATCGAGGGTGGAGCCGTTCCGGTGGGAGCGGTTGATATTACCCTCTATCGAGATGACTTCTCCGGCCAACTGCCGCATCATCCGGTCGGTAAGACTGCTATTCCTTTCTCACTGGAAGCCAAAAAGGTCATTCTTGTAGATGATGTCCTCTACACCGGCCGCACTATCCGGGCCGCCATGGATGCGCTGATGGATTTCGGACGCCCCCAGTCCATTCAGCTGGCGGTGCTGATTGACCGTGGTCACCGGGAGTTGCCGATTAGAGCAGATTTTGTGGGCCGCAACGTTCCCACCAGCCAGAAAGAAAATGTTCAGGTCGTTTTTGACGGATTTAACCAGCCGGTTGAAGTTTTACTCGAAAAATAGGGGGAGGGTGAACAGATATGGCCGAATTCAAGCATAAGCACATTATTGCCCTGCGGGATCTGTCAAAAGAGGATATCGAACAGTTGATTTCAACCGCAGAAAGCATGCGCGAGATTAACTGTCGTGACATCAAGAAGGTTCCTACGCTGCGCGGCAAGACGATTATCAACCTGTTCTACGAAGCGTCAACCCGTACCCGGACATCCTTTGAAATAGCCGGCAAACGGCTTTCAGCGGATACCGTCAATATCACCCCGTCAAGCAGTTCTGCCACCAAGGGTGAAACGTTGGCTGATACGGCGCTGAACCTGCTGGCGATGAAACCTGATATTATCGTCATGCGCCATGCTGTTTCAGGAGCACACTATTTTCTGGCTAAAAAGATAAACTGCTCAATAATCAACGCCGGCGACGGCGCTCATGAACATCCATCACAAGGTATTCTGGATATGCTGACGATGAAAGATCGTTTCGGGCGTCTGGACGGCCTGAAGGTTGCGATCGTCGGGGATATTACACACAGCCGCGTCGCCCGTTCCAATATCCAGGGGCTGACCAAGCTCGGCTCAAAGGTGTATCTGGCAGGTCCGCCAACAATGCTGCCGCCGGGGGTGGAAAAGCTTGGTGATGTAACAGTCTGCGCCACAATGAACGAGGCGCTGCAGGATGCCGATGTCGTCATGATGCTGCGCATTCAGCAGGAGCGTCAGGGTAAAACTCTTATGCCGAATGCCCGTGAATATTCCCGCTATTTTGGTCTAAATCCGACCAATATCAAGCTGGCCAAGCCGAATGCGATGATCATGCACCCCGGCCCGATCAACCGTGGAGTGGAAATGTCCTCCAGTATGGTCGATGGCGATCAGTCCTGGATTTTGAAACAGGTGGAGAACGGTGTCGCGGTGAGGATGGCGATGCTGTATCATGTCTGCGGCGGCGAACTGGAATAAATCGGCAAGTTTTCAATATTTTTAATTTCATGTACGAGGTGACTATATGAATCTGTTGATAAAAAATGGCAGGGTGATCGATCCTTCTCAGAATATTGACGACATACGTGATGTTTTAGTGCAGAACGGGCTCATCAAGGAGATCGGCAAGGGGTTGGCTGCAACGGACGGAGTTGAGACTATTGATGCTGCAGGCATGTATGTGGTTCCGGGGTTGATCGACATGCATGTTCATCTGCGTGATCCGGGACAGGAGTACAAGGAAGACATTGTTTCCGGTACAAAGGCTGCGGTAGCGGGCGGTTTTACCTCGGTCTGCTGCATGCCTAATACGAAGCCGGTTATCGACAACAAAACGGTTGCCAGCTATATCATCAACAAGTCAAAGGCTGAGGGCTATTGTAACGTATTCCCGATTGGTTCCATTACCTACGGTCTTTCCGGAGATCGTATGTCGGAGATGGGTGAACTGAAGGAATCCGGCTGTGTCGCAGTCTCAGATGACGGTAAACCTGTTCATAACAGTGAATTGATGATGCGCGCGCTTCAATATGCTGCAGGTATCGGTATCATGGTGATTTCGCATGCCGAGGAGTTGGAACTGGTAGGCGAAGGGGTTATGAACGAAGGCTTCACCTCTACCGAACTTGGGCTGAAGGGGATTCCGCGAGTTGCGGAAGATATTGCGACAGTTCGCGAAACTCTGCTGGCTGAGTATACAGGGACGCCGATCCATATAGCGCATGTTTCCACAAAAGGATCGGTGCGGATCATCCGCGAGGCCAAGGCACGCGGCGTTAAAGTGTCCTGTGAAACGGCTCCGCACTATTTCACTCTGACCGATGACGCGGTGCGCGGCTATAACACCAACGCCAAGATGAACCCGCCACTTCGTGAGGCTGCGGACGTTGCTGCCATCAAGGAAGGGCTGAAGGACGGCACTATAGATGCCATCGCCACCGACCACGCGCCTCACCATCAGGATGAGAAAGATGTTGAATTCAACGTGGCCATGAACGGCATTACCGGGCTGGAAACATCATTGCCGTTGTCGCTCCGGCTAGTCGATGAAGGGGTTTTGACACTTAATCAATTGATTGAAAAAATGTCATGTAACCCATCTGAAATACTCAGTTTGAACCGTGCTACTCTTAAAGCAGGTTCAGTTGCTGATATCACCCTGATTGATCCGGAAATTGAGTGGGTCTTAGAGGCTGGCAAGCTGGTCAGTAAATCCGGAAATTCCCCCTGGCTTGGTCAAAAGTTTAAAGGTGGTGCCGCTGCGACGGTTGTGGGCGGTAAACTGGTATACAAACGTTAAACAGAATTCAGGAGTTATTGTCTATGAAAGCAATCCTTGCGCTCGCCGACGGGCGCATTTTTGAAGGTAAATCATTCGGTGCCAGTGGGGAATCCACAGGAGAGGTGGTATTTAATACAGCCATGTCCGGCTATCAGGAAGTCCTGACCGATCCATCCTACAAGGGGCAGATGGTCACTATGACGTATCCGCAGATCGGTAACACCGGGATCAACCCGGAGGATATTGAAAGCCGCGGTCTGTTCCTCTCCGGTTTTATCGTTAAGGAATATATTGACTGTTACTCCAACTGGCGTGCTGCCATGAGTCTTGCCTCCTATCTAATGGAGAACGGCGTTGTCGGCATCCAGGGGATAGATACTCGCGCCCTGACGCGCCACCTGCGCGACAAAGGCGCACAGAACGGAATCATCTCAACCGTTGATCTGGATCATGCCAGCCTGATTGCCAAAGCGAGGGCTGTGCCAAGTATGACCGGCCTTGATCTGGCTTCCGGAGTCAGCTGCGAAAAACCATACCACTGGACTGAAGGTGTGTGGAATCTGGCTGATGGTTACCCCCAGGTGGACCAATCCACTCTGAAGTATAAGGTTGTAGCTTATGATTTCGGCATTAAGTACAATATCTTACGGTGCCTTGTGGAAGCTGGATGCGATGTGACTGTCGTTCCGGCAAATTTCCCGGCAGAAGAAGCGCTGGCCATGAACCCGGACGGTATCTTCCTCAGTAACGGGCCTGGTGATCCGGAGCCTCTGGTAGGCATTCAGGCAGAGATCAGAAAATTTGTCGGTAAAAAGCCGATCTTTGGTATCTGTCTCGGGCATCAGCTGCTTGGCCTGGCCTTAGGGGGTAAAACTTCAAAGCTCCCGTTTGGCAACCACGGCTCAAACCTGCCGGTTATGGATATGCTGACCCGCAAGGTAGAGATTACCTCGCAAAACCACGGTTTTGCCGTTGATCTCGATTCACTGGGCGATACAGCCTGTTTAGGGCATGAGAACTTGAACGACCAGACAGTCGAAGGGATTCGCCACTGTGCGCTGCCGATTTTTTCGGTGCAGCATCATCCTGAGGCATCGCCTGGTCCGCATGATTCGCAGTATCTGTTCGGGCGGTTTGTTGAAATGATGGAGAAACACAAGGCGTAATAGCGGGGTTACAATTGTATATGTCAAACATGAATCTGAAATATCCGAAGCAGTTTACATACGAAAAATATTCACAGCTTACTGGCGGTGAGCGTATGGAAATTATTGATGGAATGGTTTATGACATGTCGCCCTCACCAACTGTCAAGCACCAGAGAATTGTTGTAAAACTCGCTGGAATTTTTGACACATTTTTTAATGGAAGGTCTTGCGTTCCGTTTGTTGCGCCAATGGATGTGGTGCTTGATGACATTAATCTTGTACAACCGGATGTGTTTGTCGTTTGTGATCAGGATAAAATAGCGGGAATTAACATCAAAGGTGCGCCAGATCTTGTGATCGAAGTTCTTTCGCCGTCAAACATAATTAAAGATCGCCGTACCAAAAAATGGCTCTACGAACAGCATGGTGTCCGCGAGTTTATTATCATCAGTCCCATGGAAGAATCATCAGAGCGGTATTGGCTTACTGATGGTAAATATGGCTTGCCGGAGTTGTTTAATTGGGATGAAAGTTTTTATTCCAAGTTGTTTCCGGAGCTTCTATTTGACCTGCGGATTATATTCGAGAAGGAAAATATAGTATCAGAGCCAGACCCTGCCTGGTTGGTGCAGGCCAGAATTTCTTATCCAGATATGCCACGGTAATTAATGGACTATTTTGCTCTTTATAAATCAGGGGAACTACTAAAACGGGTTAGCAGAGCTTATCAACAATTATTAGCTTGTGATCTCTGCCCTCATGACTGCGGTGCTAATCGTATCAAGGGTGAGCGTGGAATATGCGGGGCAGGGCTGAAGCCGAAGATCGCCTCGGCCAATGTTCACCGGGGTGAAGAACCGCCGATATCCGGGACAAACGGCTCTGGCACGATCTTTTTGTCAGGATGTTCTCTGAAATGTGTTTTCTGCCAGAATTTTCCCATCAGTCAGTTTGGCAACGGCGAAGAGATCACCACGGTGGAGCTGGCGTCCCGCATGCTGAAGCTGCAAAAACAGCTGGTCCATAATATCAACTTCGTAACTCCGACCCATTATCTGCCGCAGATCCTGGCGGCACTCTGGCTGGCAATACCTCAAGGTTTCCGTCTTCCGATCATCTGGAACAGTAGCGGGTACGAAAAAATTGATGCCCTGCAGCTTCTGGACGGAGTTGTCTCAATCTACCTCCCTGATATGAAATACAGTGACGATATTGCTGCGGTAGAGATCTCTTCTGCGCCGGATTATTGCCGGATCAATCGCGATGCGGTTACGGAGATGAAGCGGCAGGTCGGTCATCTTCAGGTGGATGATAATGGTGTTGCCGTTAAGGGGCTGATTGTTCGCCATCTTGTCCTGCCTGAGGGGAGGGCGGGGTCTCTGGAAACCATTCCCTGGATCGCTGAAAACCTTGGACAGGAAACCCACATCGCCCTGATGAGTCAGTATTTTCCGGCCCACAAAGCGGTTGAAATCCCAGGAATGAGCCGTCCGGTGAACCATGAAGAGTATGACGCAGCTGTTCGGGTACTGGAAGAAGCAGGGCTTGAAAACGGCTGGGTGCAGGAACTTGATGAAGAACGCGGGTCGGCATGAGGCGGGGATTCCCCTATGATAGGATTTTCTCTGGGCCGGTTGTCGTATGGCCGGAGCGGTGTTTTTTATATTCAGGTGACGCTGTGTGAAAACTGTGGAGTCTAGGGTTTTGTGACATAGTAAGGAATAAGCCGGCATGACCACTGAAGAACTGAAAAACCATATCGCGACATACTGCGCTACCCGCCCGGAGATCATGGCTTGTTATCTCTTTGGCTCCCGTGCTGTCGGCAAAGAACGGGCTGGAAGTGATGTGGATGTTGCCTTTCTTCTGAATGTAACGATTCCCCCAGCCGACTATTATAACCTGAAAATGACCTATTACTCGGGGCTGGAGAGGGCTTTACGACACGACATCCATCCGCTTATTATGAATGATGCTGCTGAAGTTGTGTTGGGACAGGTGTTTGGAAAAGGTGATGTGGTTTATCTGAAAGACGCAGAAGAATTGCGCAGCTTTCGTCGCCGCAAACTGCCGCTTATTGCAGAATTTTCCTATTATATTGATATGCGGCTTAACAGTCTGCGTTCCCGTTATGGAGGTGAAGCTCGTGGTTGATCGGAATATTCTTGTGGCCAAAATCACCACAATTGAAAAGTGCCTCAACAAGGTAAAAGAAAAACGTTTAGCTTCCATTGATGAATTCATGGTTGACGAGGACAGCCAGGATATTGTCCTTTTTAACCTTATGCAGGCGATTCAGGGGTGTGTTGACATGGCCGCACATATTGTCAGTGATGAAGGATATGGCATGGCTGGTAGCATGATTGAGTTCTTTTATCTGCTGCGTGGCCGCAATATCATTTCCGTGGATCTGCAGGAAAAATTGATTAGTGCGGTCGGATTCCGCAATCTTGTTGTGCATGAATACGCCAAGCTTGATCTGCATCAGGTGTATGCCATTGCTACGCTTGGCATAAAGGATCTGGAAGAATTTGTTTCGATTATAGTCAGACGCTTCGCATAAAAATAATAAAGCCGGGAGCAACCTCCCTGTAATTCATAGCCATGCTAAACAGGATAAGTGCGTTAACGAAGTTGTTTTCTGCCAGAAAAACACAGAAAATGACTTCTAACTTGCTAAGGAGAAATAATGCCTAAAAGAACAGACATCCGTAAAATCCTCATCATCGGCGCCGGCCCTATTGTTATAGGTCAGGCGTGCGAGTTTGACTATTCCGGTACGCAAGCCTGCAAGGCTCTGAAAGAAGAAGGATATGAGGTTGTGCTGCTGAACAGCAACCCGGCCACTATTATGACCGATCCCGATTTTGCCGACCGTACCTATATTGAGCCGGTGACTCCGGAAATACTTGCCAAAATAATCGAGAAGGAGCGCCCTGATGCCCTTTTACCGACTCTGGGAGGCCAGACGGCGCTTAATACGGCAGTTTCAGTTGCAGAGATGGGTATTCTGGAAAAATTCGGCGTAGAGCTGATCGGTGCCAAGCTTCCGGCAATCAAGAAAGCTGAGGATCGCACACTTTTCAAGGCAGCCATGGCAAAGATCGGTTTGGCCGTTCCCAACTCTGGTCTGGCTCACAACTATATTGAGGTCATGGAGGTGATCAAGACCATCGGCTTTCCGGCTATTATCCGCCCCTCATTCACCCTGGGTGGAAGCGGCGGCGGCATCGCCTATAACCTTGAAGAATACGAGAAAATGGCGCTGGGAGGAATCGATGCTTCGCCGACAAATGAAATACTGATTGAAGAATCGGTGATCGGCTGGAAAGAGTACGAGCTGGAAGTCATGCGCGATACAGCCGATAACGTCGTAATCATCTGCTCGATTGAGAACTTTGATCCGATGGGAGTCCACACCGGTGATTCGATCACCATTGCACCTGCCCAGACTCTGACAGATAAGGAGTACCAGATCCTGCGCGACGCATCGTTGAAGATCATCCGTGAGATCGGCGTTGATACCGGCGGTTCCAATATCCAGTTCGGCATAAATCCGCGTGACGGGCGTCTGGTCGTTATCGAGATGAATCCGCGGGTATCGCGCTCATCGGCGCTGGCTTCCAAGGCCACCGGTTTCCCGATCGCCAAAATAGCGGCCAAACTGGCAGTCGGCTATACTCTTGATGAAGTCACCAATGATATCACGCGCGAAACCCCGGCCTGTTTCGAACCGAGCATTGACTATGTAGTCACCAAAATACCTCGTTTTACCTTTGAAAAATTTCCTGCCGCTGACGCAACGCTGACAACACAGATGAAGTCGGTTGGTGAAGTCATGTCGATCGGTCGTACCTTCAAGGAATCATTCCAGAAGGCGATCAGGTCACTTGAAATTGGGGTCAGCGGTTTTGATTCAAAGCTGTTTGAACTTGGGACTGAAACCAGACGGGCTCTGACCGGCAAGGAGCAGCAGTTGTTGCTGGAAAAGCTGCGCGTGCCTAATGCCGACAGGCTTTGGTATATAGGGGATGCGCTGCGCAGCGGCATGAGTGTGGAAGAAATTAAGAAACATACCGCCATCGATCCCTGGTTTCTGCACAATATCCGTCAAATTATTGAAAAAGAGGTACAGTTGAGGCAGGTTCCATTATCGGCCGTCACAAAAGAAATTATGCGTGAAGCCAAGCAGATGGGGTTCTCGGACAAGATGCTCTCTAAGCTCTGGAACAGCGGGGAGGACGAGGTGCGTGAACTGCGCTGGTCACTGAATGTACGCCCCGTTTACAAGCGTGTTGATACCTGTGCCGCCGAGTTTGTTGCCTACACGCCCTATATGTATTCTACGTATGAGGAAGAGTGTGAGGCCGCTCCGACCGACCGTAAGAAAATCATGATTCTTGGTGGTGGGCCAAACCGGATAGGTCAGGGGATCGAGTTTGATTACTGCTGCGTGCATGGCGCCTTTGCACTGGCTGAAGACGGCTATGAGACCATTATGGTCAATTGTAACCCTGAAACGGTTTCCACCGATTATGATACATCGGATCGGCTTTATTTTGAACCGCTGACTCTTGAAGACGTACTTGAAATTGTCGCTATCGAAAAACCGGTCGGTGTGATAGTCCAGTTCGGCGGTCAGACACCTCTTAAGCTGGCGGTTGCTCTGGAGAAGGCCGGTGTGCCGATTATCGGAACTTCACCTGATGCGATCGATCGTGCCGAGGATCGTGAAAGGTTCCAGGAAATGCTGCACAAGCTTTGTCTGCTACAGCCGGAAAACGGTATTGCACGTACCTTTGAGGAAGCGGAAAAAGTTGTGGAGCGGATTGGCTATCCGGTTGTCGTGCGCCCTTCATACGTTCTGGGCGGACGTGCCATGGAAATTGTGTATGACGCGGAAAACCTGCAGCGCTATATGAAAACTGCCGTGCTGGTTTCTCCGGAGCACCCGATCCTGCTGGACAGTTTTCTCAATGAGGCGATTGAAATCGACGTCGATGCACTCTGTGACGGCACAGATGTGGTAATCGGCGGAATTATGGAGCATATTGAGGAAGCCGGTATTCATTCCGGTGATTCAGCCTGCAGCCTGCCGCCGTACTCGATAAGTCCTGAAGTAGTAGCCGAAATACGCCGACAAACGGTTCTGATGGCCCTTGAGTTGAACGTTATAGGACTGATGAACGTTCAGTACGCGGTCAAAGGGACTGTTGTCTATATCCTGGAGGTAAATCCACGAGCCTCCCGCACAGCACCCTTTGTCTCCAAGGCAACCGGGCGGCCGCTTGCAAAAATTGCAGCCCGCATTATGGCTGGTAAGACCCTCAAAGAGTTGGGTATAACCGCTGATATTATCCCAAAACACATTTCAGTAAAAGAGGCGGTCTTCCCGTTTGTCAAGTTTCCTGGAGTAGATACCCTGCTGGGACCGGAAATGAAATCAACCGGAGAGGTAATGGGGATTGGGGAAACTTTTGCCGAAGCCTTTGCAAAATCGCAGCTCGGGGCAAATGTAAAGCTGCCGTTATCAGGAAATGTCTTCATCAGCGTACGGGATGCCGATAAGAAACATGTTGTCAGCGCAGCCGAAAAACTGTATAAAGCCGGTTTCGGCATTCTGGCAACCGGAGGCACGGCTCAATTTCTTGAA
This sequence comes from Deltaproteobacteria bacterium, assembly GCA_019162745.1. Classification (GTDB taxonomy): domain Bacteria; phylum Desulfobacterota; class Desulfuromonadia; order Geobacterales; family Pseudopelobacteraceae; genus JACRCG01. The sequence continues at coordinate 11,574 of JAFLLC010000045.1, forward strand.
GAAAGAGGTATACCGGTGCGGCGTGTCAACAAGGTACTGGAGGGACGTCCGCATATCGTTGATTCTATAAAGAACGGTGAGGTTCAGATGGTGTTTAATACTACCCATGGCGCTCAGGCGGTAGCTGATTCTTTTTCAATCCGGCGAGAGGCCCTGATGCATGGTCTTGCATATTATACCACCGTCGCCGGGGCAAAAGCGGTGGCTGACAGTATTCTTTCCCTGCAGACGCAGGAGTTGAACGTTAAACCAATACAGGATTATCTCTGTTGATCATTTTTTACAGGAGCAGACTACCAGATGTCCCATTCAATACCATTAACTAAAGAGAGCTTTGAAGCGCTACAGGAAGAATTAAAGCGACTTGTCCGTGAAGAGCGTCCCAAAGTCATCCAGGATATTTCTGAAGCTCGCGACCATGGTGATCTGTCAGAAAATGCCGAATACGATGCTGCCAAAAACCGCCAGGGATTTATCGAGGGGCGTATTCAGGAAATAAACGGCAAGTTGGCTCGTGCGCATGTTGTTGATCTCTCCGGCTTGAACCCGGACAAGGTTGTGTTTGGCTGTACGGTGACCGTGTATGACACGGCATCGGAAGAAGAGGTAACCTACAAGATCGTCGGCGAGGATGAAGCTGATATAAAACTGAGCAAGATCTCCTGTACGTCACCGGTCGGAAAAGCACTGATTGGTCACAAGCTTGATGATTCGGTCAGGGTTATTGTCCCATCCGGTACCAAGGAATACGAAATTATTGATATCAAATATGAGTAAACGCAGCAATCGGCTAATAGCGACTCCTGTAATACTAATATCGACCCCCAAGGAATTTGTTCCTTGGGGGTCGATATGTTTTTTGTAGTATACTGAACGCTACTTATTAAGTTTTACGAGGTTTACTTTGGATAAACCTGCTCAGCCCCATGCTTTCACTAATGTTTTTGATTCCCTTTCCCGTAATTATCTGCAGGGAAAGGAAGAGGTGCTGCGCTTGTCCGCAATAGCGCTTCTTGTTGGTGGTCACATTCTGGTTGAGGATCTGCCCGGTCTCGGTAAAACTACCGTGGCCCTTGCCCTTGCCGGAGCCACCGGACTCTCATTCGGCAGGGTACAGTGCACCAGTGACCTCCTCCCTTCCGATATCACCGGACTGTCGATATTTAACCGCGAAGGTGGGCATTTCAGTTTTCAGCCCGGGCCGATATTTAACAATATTGTTCTGCTGGATGAGATCAACCGAGCCATGCCGCGTACCCAGAGCGCCATGCTGGAGGCGATGGAGGAGAGGCGTGTGACAATTGAAGGTGTAACGCACCCGCTGCCGGATCCATTTATGGTCTTTGCCACCCAGAATCCCTCTGACCAGAGCGGAACCTTTCTGCTGCCGGAATCGCAACTTGACCGTTTCCTGATATGTACCGGCATCGGCTACCCTGCAGAGAAGCTGGAACGTGAAATAATAGCTGGCGGCGGCATCCGCGAGCGGGTTGGCAGCATGGCGCCGCTGATAACGTCCGTTGAAATTATGGCCGCCAAGAATGATGTAAAAGCTGTTTATCTCTCGGACAAGGTGCTTTCCTATATCCATAATCTGGTGTTGGCATCCCGCAGACATGATCTTATCCTGACCGGTCTTTCAACACGGGCCGCCATCAATCTGGCTCAGGCGGCCAAAGCGGCCGCTTTTCTGGCGGGGCGAGACTATGTTGCCCCGGAGGACGTTAAGGGTGTCGCAGTGGCTGTCTGTGCCCATCGGCTGACCATGAAGAGCGATATGACTACTGCCGACAGGGGAGGGGTGATACGGACGATCATCGCCGGTATAGAGCTGCCTTTGGCCTGAAAATAAGCAAATCCGGAGCGCTCTACGTTCTGATCACCCTCCTGCTCGGTTTTGCTGCGGTCAATACAGGCAATAACCTTCTGTTTCTGGTCGTTTCGGGATTGCTGGCATTTATGTCGGTGACCGGTTTGGCCGGGATGTATAATATCAAGAAGCTGATCCCTGCTTTGCACCCTCCGGAAGAAATCTTTGCCGGAATTCCTGCACCTTTCCGTCTATCGTTACTAAATACCAAACAGTATCTCCCGACCTTTCTGATTCGTCTTGAGTGTTTTAGCGGTCAGTCCGTTGTTTTCCCGGTAATTCAGAAAAAATCTACAGTAGATAGCACTGTTTTGTTTACCTTCAGCCAGCGCGGTCAAGTTTCTCTCGGCAGGATAACGATCAGCTCCCCGTATCCGGTCGGCTTTTTTACCCGTTATTGGAATTTTGAAAATGACAGCCAGGTGACGGTGTTCCCACGCCCGATCGCCACTGATTCACGAGGGAGTGGTGAGGATTCTCCGGCAACCGGAGCCGGATTGTGCAGGGGACGTGGACTGAGCGGTGAGTTGGAGCGGATATACCCCTATTCAGGCTCAGAGCCGCTTCGTATGATTCATTGGAAACATTCGGCCCGCAGTTATGATCTTATGGTGAAGAGTTTTGGTCGATATATTGTCGCTCCGCTGCTGATTGATCTGGATATGTTGTCGGAGCAGGGTGTGGAAGAGCGCTTATCCCGTGCCGCCTGGCTGGTTCAACGCTGGGTGAGTAAACGTCCGGTCGGACTGAGACTTGGTGGCCGAACCCTTCCTGCAGGTATCGGCAAACGGCACGGATTGATCCTGCTGAAGGAATTGGCTTTGTATGGTAAGGATTAAATTACTGACAGCCGTTTTAACCTATGTCATCGGTTTGTGCGGGATGATCCCGCTCTTCCCGTGGCTGACAACGTTTCCCCGCGTAATTCTGGCGGCTGGACTGATATCCGGGATCTGGCAGGATCGCAGTGGATTTTGGCCGATGAAGCCCTGGATGCAGAACGTCGCGATCGTCCCGGTTTTTTTATACTATGCGCTCCAATTCAGTCACAGTAACCCGATTCAGCCGGTAATCAGCGTGCTGGCAATCATGCTGGCTATCCGTCTCAGCGGTGAAAAAACCGTTCGACACAGCCTGCAGATTCACACCCTCTCAATATTCTGTCTCGCCTCGTCCTCGCTGTTTGATCTTAGCCCACTCTTTTTGATCTACCTGGGTATTCTGCTTTTTATGTCTGCGTTAGCTCTGGTGCTATTGACATTTCAGAATCAGGATATTGCCATGACAGTATCGATGCCGGACCTGAAAAGGATTCTTTTTTCCGCCCTGTTGATGCCTGTTCTGGCAGTTCCGCTATTACTATTCTTTTTTCCGATTATGCCGCGTACCCAGTTGCCTCTCTGGCATTTCGTCACTCCGCCGGCAACACGCACGACCGGATATTCTGATACGGTAGAACCTGGGAGCCAGAGTAGTATAAATGAATCGCGCACGCTCGCTTTTAGGGCTGAAATGCCGAGTCGGGCCCAGAATCAGCTGTATTGGCGTGGGACTGTATTCAACCGTACAGATGGAATTAAATGGACCCGTATTGTTCCGATTCCGGCTGAACGGCTTGAAATTATCGGCCAGACGGTCTCGAATGTTATCTATCCGGAGCCATCTGACTCCCATATTCTGATAGCGCTTGATCGTCCAGTCATTATTGCTCTGCCGCGCGTAAAGCGTTCGTCGGACGGTGTATTTGAACTTATCGGGACCGCCGGAAGGCGCCTGAGTTATTCAGCGGATTCGCTGGCAAGCGATGTAGTAGCACAGCATAACCCAATTGATAGAAGGTTTTACCTGCAGTTGCCGGAGCAGCTTCCGGCCCGGGTAAAGGCTCTTGCAGCGGAGATTGTTCGCAGTGATGAAGGGGGTCATGCCAAAATTGAGTTTCTGGAAAACTATTTTCGCAACGGAGGCTATCGCTATTCAACGGTGGATCTGCCGACTGGTGACAGGGCTATTGAACAGTTTATGTTCGAAAAAAAACAGGGTCATTGCGAGTTCTTTGCTTCTTCATTTGCACTGCTGCTGCGTGCTGCCGGTGTGCCGTGCCGGCTGGTCGGCGGCTATCTCGGTGGAGAATACAACAAGATGGGAGGTTATTACCTTGTTAGCGATGACAAAGCCCACGTCTGGGTGGAAGCATATATTGATGGCAGCGGCTGGGTAAGAATTGATCCAAGCAGTTTTGCTGTTAACGCCGGAGATCTCTGGAAAGCTGCCGGATCACGCAGCCTTGGATTTCGAATAGCTCTGACGATAGATTCATTAAATCATGTATGGAACCGGATGGTTATAACATATGACTTCGAGCAGCAGGTAAAGATCGTCCGCCATGTAGGCATGAGTTTTAAGGGAATCAATCCAGCAAAAATACTACACAACTCTATGCCATATTTAGCGGTCATTTTACTGCTTACCGCTCTCTTGTTCGCCATCAGGCGCTCTTCAGTTTTTCGGTCCCGTGAACAGAGCATTCTGCGCCTTTTTCTGCGCACGGTGGAGCGCGAGTTTGATATTTCTTCCGGGGATGGTGGGTCGGGTTTGTTTGAGATTGCTTCGGCAACAGCTAATAGCCATGTTTCCGACTTTGTAGAGATCTATGCCGGAGCCGTCTATCACGACCGCACTCTGACAGATGATGAGTATCATCGTTTGCGGCAGATTCTTCGGTTTATGAGGGGAACCGGGTCAAAAACATCTTGACTTAGCGGCACTATTTAGGCTATTAAATCTGTTCCTGTATGGTGGCTGTGGTGAAGCGGTTAACACGTACGACTGTGACTCGTATATTCGAGGGTTCGATACCCTCCAGCCACCCCAATTATCTCATAACTGTCTAAACAGGCAGGCATTTTAAAAGGCTTACTTCCGAATTGGCCCCATTATGGGGTATAGGAGTGAGCCTTTATGCGTTTATCCTACCTTGTACAACGCGGCAATCTGTATTACTTTCAATATAGAATCTTGCCAAGTTAAGGGTAACTGATATAGAGTCAAACTATGAACAACAGAGACCTCAACATAGCCCGGAACTTCAAGCAGCTTGTCCAGCAAAGGTAATGCCGCTGGATGTGCGAGTATTCGGTTCCCGTGCCCGTGGTGATGCTACAGCGGATTCAGACCTTGATGTTTTCGTTGTGGTTGAAGATGCTACCCGCGACATTGAAAAGTATGTCAGTGACTGCGCCTGGGAAGCTGGGTTCGAGCAGGACGTGGTAGTTGTCCCTGTTGTCCTATCCCAGAACAAGATCAATGGGGCGCTCAAGGAATCGGTGTTCATTCTCAATGTGTATCGTGAGAGTATAGCCGTATGACCGATAATCACCCTTCAGCATTGTAATAGTGGTTGTTTATGTTGGATAGACCATAACTGCTTTAAAAAATTTGAATAAATATTGGAGGAACTAATGCTGTCAACTGTTTCGACAAAAGGACAAGTAACAATACCAATGGATATCAGGTCATTGTTCCATATACGTCCAAATGATCGTGTGGATTTCATTGTTGAGGGGGAGCGGATATTTCTTATGCCGGTAAAAACTCTGAAAGATTTGCGTGGAGTTGTGCAAGCAAAAAGTTGGTCGGACAGCTCCGAAGAACGAGATGTGGCGAAAGCCGCCGTAGGGCGTAGGGTGAAGGCAGAGATGTCATGAAGAGCTGTTTCGTAGATACCAATTTGTTCATCCGCTACCTTACAAATGACGACTCGGCCAAAGCAGATAAAGTTGAAAAACTTCTTGATGACGCTGCAGCTGGCAGCCTGAAACTTGTTACAACTGAGATGGTGATTGCTGAGATCGTCTGGGTTCTTGAGTC
>JAFLLC010000045.1:17410-21729 GCA_019162745.1 Deltaproteobacteria bacterium
GTCTGGGTTCTTGAGTCAGCGTATTCACTCAAAAACAGCGACATAGCGCCGTTGGTGCGCGGTATTCTTGCAACACCAGGTATGGAGGTTATTAATGCTAATCTCGTAGCCCGTGCCATTGAACTGTACATAACCAACAATATTGATTTCATTGATGGCTACATTGCTGCAGTTATGGAACAGAGGGGAATAACCGAGTTGTATTCATTTGATCGCAAGCATATATCCAGGCTAAAGAATATTGTGAGGCTTGAGCCATAGTACTTCAAATCGATTTGAAGTGTGACACAAAGTGTGGTACAAAATAGACAAGAAATTTAACGGCGGTAAGGTTTTTAAAGTGAAATCAGTATTGTTGTTGGTAGGTTGCAAATACATGCTGATTGTTGAATAATATGGGTTCGATACCCTCCAGCCACCCCAAAACATATAGTAACCTGCTGTAAAATGACAGGTTATTTTTTGATAAAAAAAGGCTTTTTCGCGTTTGGTACTCATTATAGTACACACGGAGAAGCCTTTTTGTTATATCTGGTTTAAAAAACACTTCTGATGGTAGGACATTTGTATGATATCAAAATCAATGGAAAACTTAATGCAGTTGCCTCTTGGCATCAACAAGCCGAATAACGAAGTAAGCAACAATAAGGATTTCGTTTTTGATGGAGTGTTGTTTGATACTGAAACTCTAGCAGCTCTACAGGCAGTATTTAGTGCCTCCTCTAAAGTTAATGCTGGAGCAGAAGCTCCAAAGTCAGCAAGTGTGAAGTTTATGATCACTATGCAAGATGAGATTAACCTTCGCAACCTCGGTTACAGCGATGCGCAAATTGACACACTTACCCCACAAGAAGCTGTAGACATAATCCAAGCTGGCAATATGTTTAAGCGATGCCCTCACAAAATCTAATCATACAGCTTATCGGGCTTCGGCATGTAATTTGAGACCAGTGCGGGAGATATAAATACCATGAACGATGACAAGCTACGCCCATGCATCGAATCAGCCGGCAACGTAAATGATCTGATAGCATTGGCCCAGATGCGCATGCCATACGGAACTCACAAAGGAAAACTGCTGATAGATTTGCCGGAGCACTATGTCGTATGGCTGGCAGGAAAAGGATTTCCGAAAGGAAAACTCGGAGAAATGTTGCAGACGGTTTACGATATCAAGGCAAATGGCTTGGAATACCTATTTGAACCATTGCGAAATAAAATTATGAGATAGAGACTGATCTGCAATTATAGGTGAATCCAGACATTCCGATAAACAAAATCCGCCTGTTTCAGCTGACTAGTTGCAGCAGAATAAGGTAAAATACAGCGAAAGGGCTTGAGCCCAAACATACCGTAAGCAAAGAACTGCAGAAATGAGTGCAACTGACAGTACCTCACTTGATCGGGCGCTGGCAACACGTTCGTTGCCAAATAAAAACTAATAATAATTGAGAGTTTAATGGATCTATCCATAAAAAAAATAGCCATTATCGGTGCCGGGGCACTTGGGGCCACCTACGGCAGCATCCTCCATGAAATGGACCCCGCTTCTGTTTGCTTCATCGCTAGCGGCGGACGCTACGAAAGATTGAAAAGCGATGGCGTCGTCGTAAACGGTACACACTACGCGATTACCGTGGTTAGGCCAGAGGAGGCAACTCCTGTTGACCTGCTTATTGTTGCCGTCAAGCATCATCATCTCGATCAGGCCATTAGCGAAATGGTGGAAGTCGTTGGATCCCACACGATAATCCTCTCCGTCATGAACGGAATTAACAGCGAGGAACGTATCGGTACTGTCTACGGGATGGATAAGGTCGTCTATGGGCTGGCACTGGGCATAGATGCAGTAAGGGAAGAAAAGTCCGTTAACTATCAAAATCAGGGTCGGATTTTTTTGGGTGAGGAGAAAAACACCGTAGTGACAGAGCGGATCCGGCGCATAATGGCTCTTTTTGACAGGGCAGGGATCGCTTATATGATACCACCTGATATGATCCGCAGCCTCTGGTTCAAGTTTATGATCAATGTGGGCGCCAACCAGGCTTCAGCCGTTCTTAGATCAAGCTACGGCACGTTGCGGTCTTCTACTGATGCAAGAGAACTCATGGATTCTGCCATGCTGGAAGTCATTGCAATTGCCAGGGCCATGAAGGTTGATCTTTCCGAAAAGGATATCAGAGAGTGGTACAGAATACTTGAATCTCTGAATCCGGCAGGAAAGACATCCATGCTCCAGGATGTTGAGGCGGGCCGCAAGACTGAGGTGGAGATGCTGGCAGGGGTGGTGATCGAACTGGGGGGACGTCATGGAGTCCCTACACCTGTTAACCAGAAGCTATTTGATGAATTAAAGCGGCTAGAGTATTAGTTTTTAACGAAATTACAGATGTGACCTGTCTGCTGAAAAAGGGGAAACTACTTCATGGCAATGACCGTTGAGATCAAAGGCAACAAGCTCTACATAGAAATTGACCTGGAGAAACCGACACCATCGGCATCAGGGAAAACACTGGTAGTCGCCAGTTCTCGGGGAAATAGCGTTACTACCGCTGAAGTTGACGGCAAGCCGATTATCATCGGTCTGAACGCGTATATAAATAAGTCATGAAGGCGGAAGTCTATTCGATAACATACCGGATACCCTTGACTGATGCCCAGCAGTCCAAGCTCGACAGAAAGTGGCCAGACGGCGATCCGTTTATCTCCTATGAGAAAATTGAGTCGCTGCTTGAGCCGCTTCCGGTAGAAGATCTCTACTGGTCACATCACACAGGACAATTTTTTTATTTTACCGTCCGCGGAGACGATATCGAAGGCACTGTTACGGAGGTCATCGAAAGACTTGAAAGAAAATTAGGTCGAGTATGATTTTTGCCGGAAAGAAAGATAATATTATACATTTAGGAAGGAGCTGTCATGACTGAGTCCCTGCTGATAGCCAAAAATGCCACCAAAAATCTCTTCCTTTTGCCCCAGATGGCCAACCGCCACGGCCTCATCACCGGCGCCACCGGCACCGGTAAAACGGTCACCCTGCAAATGCTTGCCGAGCATTTTTCCACCCTTGGAGTTCCCTGCTTCATGTCGGATGTCAAGGGTGACCTGGCGGGTGTATCCCAGTCCGGCGGCGGCAATGCCAAGGTTGTAGAGCGGGTCGAGTCGCTCAAGCTTGAAGGCTTTGCGTATCAGGGCTACCCGGTTACGTTGTGGGATCCGTTCGGCAGCAGCGGGCATCCGGTGCGCGCCACCATTTCCGATATGGGGCCGCTGCTGCTTGGGCGCATGCTTGACCTGAACGAAACTCAGAGCGGCGTGCTGAATCTGGTGTTCAAGGTAGCGGATGATAACGGCCTGTTGCTGCTGGACCTGAAAGATCTGCGCGCCATGCTGGCTTTTGTCGGCGAAAATGCCAAACAGTTCACCACCGATTACGGCAATGTGTCGCCGGCCTCCATCGGCGCCATTCAGCGTGGTCTGCTGACGCTCGAAGCGCAAGGGGGCGAACAGATCTTCGGCGAGCCGATGCTCAATATCAACGACCTGCTCCAGACCGATCGCGGTCTCGGCGTCATCAATATCCTGTCGTCCGAAAAGTTGATGCAGTCGCCGAAGCTTTACGCCACGCTGTTGCTCTGGCTGCTGGCCGAGTTGTTTGAAAACCTGCCCGAAGTCGGCGACCTCGACAAACCAAAACTGGTGTTCTTTTTCGACGAAGCCCACCTGCTGTTTGCCGATGCGCCGGCTGCGCTGGTGGAAAAAATTGAGCAGGTTGTACGGCTGATCCGTTCAAAAGGGGTTGGTGTCTATTTTGTCACCCAGAATCCGGCCGATGTGCCGGACAAGATTCTGTCCCAGCTCGGCAACCGGGTGCAGCATGCGCTGCGTGCCTTCTCCGCGCGCGACCAGAAAGGTGTCAAGGCCGCCGCAGAAACCATGCGTGACAACCCGGACCTGGACGAAGTTGCCACAATTACCGAACTGGGTGTGGGTGAAGCGCTGGTCTCCTGCCTCGACGAGAAGGGTCGCCCCGGTGTCGTCGAACGCGTCTATATCGTTCCACCGCAGGGACAGATCGGCCCTATCACCAATGCCCAGCGCCTCCAGTTGATACAAACTTCGCTTGTTGCCGGTGCCTATGACAAGGCAGTCGACCGTGAATCGGCCCATGAAATACTCAAGGCACGCGCCAGCCAGGCAGCCGAAGCAGCTGCAAGCCAAGCTCAGAATGAACAGGCCGAAACGGCGGCGTACCCTGTCAATAGTAGTGGCGGATTAGGCGGTATGCTGGGGGATATACTGGGTGGCAGCGGTGGCAG
>JAFLLC010000136.1 GCA_019162745.1 Deltaproteobacteria bacterium
GGGACTAAAGAAAAGTCAAAGCCAAAACCGCTCGTTAGACCCCCCTCCTAACCTTCGGTTCAGGAGGGGGAATGCACTCGCATTTGTTCAAGATGGTCTACAATTGACGCTTACAAGGCTAAAGTCATTGCCTTAATGAGTAGTGGAACAACCTGCTCATTACACCACAATCTTCGGTAATTGTTTTGTAAACGGTAAATAACGCTCCACATTCTTCCTGACCTTGTCGAGCAGTTCTCCAGCAAATTCGGTTTCCTCACCGGTCAGCAAGACTGACAGATCGACTTCATCCACAGCTTTGAGCAGCTTTTCGGACATTGTTGTGAGCGTCTTGGCAACAAGGCGTTTCTGCAAGCCGCACCTTTCACACATCTCCGCCAGCTCCCATGGCGAAATATCCTCTGGAGCAAAGGCATCGCCTATCGCCATGGAAAAATTGCGGTCATATTCGGCGGCGTACATGTCGAGATTGAGCAGATCATAGGCAGGAGCCATATCGATCCCTGACGGCCCGACGAAGAAAGAAATGTTTTTCCCGTGGGCATCACTGTTGCCGATCAGGAGCTGGAACAGAACCCAATTAAGCATATCCCGCACGGCAGCAGCAGGAACCCGGCAGAGCCGGCAGGATGCGAAGAGGTCCGGCAGGTTGGCGCCTGACCTGATGACGGCGGCATCTCCACCCTTGCCAAAGGGACGCTCGTATTTGTAGGTCGGTGGCAGATCCAACATCTGGCAGCCGTCGATCAGGTGCCGGCGGACTACAGTATCACCGGTCAACTCACGGTCGAAGCGGCGCACAACCAGCACCGGCTCCCCAAAACGGGCAAGTGAAACATCTGCAACCGACAGTTTCATGATCCTGGCCAGCTGCATACAGACATATTCGTTGATCACCAGGTGCAAAGCTCTGGCAGTTCCGAACTTCAAGATATGAGTCGAGGCCAGTTCCCCTTCACCAAACCCCATTTGTCCATCCGCCCTGATCAGCAGCGGCAGTTTCTCCTGTACGCCTGCGACAGAGAGTCGCGGTTTTCCGTCCCATAATGCTATCGATACATTCTGGCGTTGGCTGATGCGCTCTGCCAGCTCCACAGCCGTCACCGGCCGGAAACTCGTCTCTGGTCCTTCTGATGGTAAATCCCCTAACCTGAACGTCAATGACCCAGTCGTTTCCGCGCCGATGGCGGCTACCAGCCCGAAAATATTGGCTCGCGATATGTGGCTGGAGATGGCAAGTTCTTCCAGCCACCTCCCTTCTGGCAGCAGGTTTGCAAGAAAACGTCTGACCGATTCGGATGCACACTCGCCGGGCTTCAGATGCGGAGACACGGAGAATCCACCACCGTCGAGCCACGACTGTGCATATTTCAATGCATACCGCTCACCACTCTCTTCGAGGATAATCTTCCCGAGATGCTGGCGGTTGATGTTTACGGTGAGGAGTGTCGCCATTATTTCTCCCGGGCTTCGATGCTGATGGTGATTCCCAGCATTGCGCAGATATTCAGTATGCTGCTCAGCTTGACATCGCCGCCGGCGGTTTCCAACTTGCTCAGAGTGCCTACGGCAACACCGCAGAAAGCGGCAGCCTCGTGGATACTCATGCCGGATTGAGTCCTCCGGGCGCGGACAAATTTCCCCAGCATCGCCGCATCAAGCAACTGTTGCGGCTCCGGAACGGGAAGCGGGATTACGGTTTTTGACATTTATAAGATCCTTATTGATGATAAATATTACTTAAGTGATATTATTGCAGAAATAATGCAATTTATCAATATAAATACCTTCTGAATAGTATTTATAGTATTGTAGTCTAAGATTTATTTATTGCTACTATTATAATGATATTTATGCCAACTACTTTGTACATTTTGTGTGAGGAACTACGAAATTCTGAATTTGGTAAGAAGGCCCTATGGCATTTGCATTTGAAAAACGATTCGAATCACTGGTTATAAGCATTGTACGGTTTTCTTGTTGCTTACGTCAGTAGCGACAAATCGATTGTAGCCGGGGAATTCATTCCCCGGAATTGATGCCCAGATGGCCTCGTCACGTATGTGACGAATGAAGATGTGGTGTTTTCAACCGTGGGATGAATCCCCCGGCTACCATCGATCGTCCTTGCGGGGGCTTAAAATAAATACTTTTTAAAATTCACGGATATGACTTATACCCTCTTGCTATGAAAAGTTTGCGTAGTAAGGGGTTTCCGTATGTAGGGTTAAATATGAATAAATTGCATGGTTTTTGTGTTGTTTATAAAAACTGCAAAGATTACTGTGATATATGCTGCTTGTGGCTTTGGCGCTAAAATTGCTTAAAAGTTGACGGATGAAATGAATGGATTGATTTTTTGTGAGTGATTATTTGAATAGTAGCAGTGTGAAGTGGTGTCGGGTTTGAGTTTGTTGATAAATTAACAGCGTGAATTTAATTGATAGTCGAAGAGGAAAATCTATGGGCAGCGATTCAGAAAAAGAAAAAGAGTTGTCCGATATCGAGCTTTCCTATAAGGCGATGGGGCTTTCGTTCAGCGACAATCCGGAGCAGGTGGAAAGAACCTACCGGAAGTTGAAGGATGAGTATGACAAGGCCATGCGCTCGTCAGATCCGGCCGAACGAATTGGTGCATCTGAAAACGTAAAACAGCTTGAAGAGCTGTTCACAACCATAACCGGATCGCTGATATACAAGGATTACGCCCGTGAATTTGAAAAATATACAGCGCTGAAAGCTGAAAAACTAGCGGAACGCAAGTTGAAACAGCAACAGAAGCCGGTTGTCAAGGAAATGCTTGTTAACTGCCCGTACTGCAATAAGCCGATTGCTTCAAAACTGAAAGTATGCATTTACTGCCACGGGAAAATACTTACCCCGATGGAGCAGTTGATGACTAAGGTGTTTTCAACCAGGAATATGATTGCTGTAATTGTCGTTCTTGCTTTAGCAGGTTTAGGTGTTGTTGTGATGTTGAATCCCGGTTTGTTTAAATAATTTTTGCTAACATCATGAAAGCAGCACAGCGCGCCCAACTTTCTGGCTCCCAGATAGTGGGGGCTTGAGGATGTGTGAACTGGAAATAGGGCTGATATCTCAAACATTGCAGACTAAGCTAATAAATCATCAAGGCAGGTAACGTATGAGCCGCCAATTAAATGAAAAAGGTTTCACCTTGGTAGAACTCCTGGTGGCGCTTACAATCATGGCTATCGGGATTCTCGCGGTAGTGCAGATGCAGATAGTGGCGCTACAGTCCAACTCTATTGCTAACAGTCTGAGCGTGGCCACGAGTCTGGCCCAAGAGGTCATGGAAGATATTCAATCGTGGGACGTTAATACCCCTCCAGTTATTGGTGCGTTTACTGTTACTAGAGGTGAACAAACATACGGACGTTTTAGCCCTGTTAACCCTGTGTACCCTTTTACCCCTGTTAGCCCTTTTATGAATGCCAGTAGCGTTACTTTCCAGGATTCTGGTACCTATACGGCAAAATATACGATCACCCTTGTGCAGCCGGACCTGACAACGGCATTTATCTCTGTAACAGTAACCCGTGGAGGGAGAACTGTCACCCTGACCAGTCTCAAGAGGATTGTGTAATGAAAAGTACATTGAATACACATAGGGGCGGCTTTACACTGGTTGAAATTTTGGTTGTCATGGCCATGATAGGTGTTGTTATGGGTGCAGTATATTCACTGTACATCACCAATATGCGCACTGCCTATACCTCTGATAATACCGTTGAAGTTCAGCAAAATCTGCGGATAGCAATGGATGTGGTCACCCGTGATCTGCGCATGGCCGGCATGCTGGTTGACTATGGAAATAATATTTTTCCGATTCAGACGACTATTAATGATCAGGTCCCGGCTCTTCCATTAACTATTCCCACAGACGGTATTACCACGAATATGGCTTCTGCTACAGCCACTTATGCAAAAATTAACGCCGACATTACCCCGGCTGGAACCCCGGCTGCTTTTCCAATAGCCCCAGCAACCAGACGAACGCTATCGGCCGTTGATGATGCTGACGCCCTGCAAGCTGGAGATGGCGATGTCCTGCAGGTTAGCGATGTAGTGAGAATTATCAGGCCACTACAGAATACTCAACCGGCTGTCACTAGTCCGGCCACTGATGCTACCTTCACGGTAACCGCAGTAGTACGGCAAGTTAAATTGGTAGGAGAAACAGGATATGTTGCGCCGACGGTCACCCTGACAGATGCTGCAGGTGCTACCATGGCCGGCATTGAATTTAAGCGTGGAGACATGATCGCAAAGGTGAATGCAACTGATGCAGCAACGCCATCTCCCAATACGGTCCAGTATGCAGTTGTTACCTTCGCAGCAGCTCCGGCAACCGCGACTACTGACCCAAACTGCCCAATCGGTCAACGTTGTCTTGCGCGTCGTCTTAACAATGAAACCGCCGCAGGCAATCCCGTCTGGCAGATAGTTGCGCAAAACATTGCCAATTTTCAACTGAGGTACCTGATGGACGACGACGACAAAAGCGTTAGTGATGCACCTTCTGACAGGTCTCTCATCAAAGGGGTTATGGTCGCAATTACCGGAGAAACTGCTTCAATGACTGGTAGTGTGCCAAAAACAAGGCAGCTGACTTCGGTTGTAAAACTGAGAAACAGGAGATTATGATGGATCATATAGTAAATGACGGGGAGGTACTGCCTGTTATATCACATGAGGTAACGCTAAATAATGAGCGGGGAATGGTGCTCATCGTAGTATTGGTGATGCTGGTATTGTTAAGTATCCTGGGGGCAACAGTTCTGACAAATTCAACAACTGAATTGCGTGTTACGGGAAACTATCGCAACCAACAACAGGCATTTTTTGCAGCAGATGGTGGGTTTGAACAGGGGCAACTCAGCAATGCTATTTACAGCGTTATTCCGAATGTTGGAGACAATTGGACTGGTACTATATCCTACACTACTGACGGCGTCGTAACAATTACACAAAATGCTGTAGCAGCTGCTGGAGCAGTTAATACGGCACAGGTGGTAGCTGAAAATAACGGGAGTGGTCCGATGCCGCCAGGTTCCGGCTATGATGAAACTTTTCAGGCTAATTTATATGATCTTGATGTGACCGGTTATGGTGCCAATAATACAGAAATAGAGATAAATTCTAGTATTGCAAAGGTTCAGCAAAAGTCTAAATACTACTAAAGGAACGCTAAGTTAAGGAGCGCGACACCATGAAACGAACCTGTAAAAAAATGATTATGACTGGATATTGTATAGTCTATATGCTCGCCTGTACACTAGTTACTAGTGCAGTAGCCGTAGAAAAACCTGTTGTATTCAATGATAAAAATGAGACTGCTGCGTATAACCCCAAAGCCAGCTATACGGGAGAATTTATTCAGTCAAGAATCTACTACCATAACCCACGTTCAGCCGTTTGGCGCAGAATGAACCACTCTGATAATTACCTTGATGTAGTTACCTGCCAGGCCGCCCTGATATCCCTTGGAAAATACGGAAACTGGCAAGGGCATTTGAAACAGGATGGATCTTGCGGGCCGCTTGATGAACCATCGTTCTTTGCGCTTGGCAACCGTATAAATTACGATATTTCTCTGGATCTGGATATTTCCTCCAACTAAACACTGTTAGAGTCAACAATGGAACAGGAGGCCCGTATGTGCCGCAATATTTTTGCATTATTCATGGTCATATCAGTTGCGCTGTGGTCATCAGTTTCTTCTGCATCTCCGGATCAGTATCCTGGAGATACCTCAATCTATGGTGGCGCTGTGGCGGCAACGCAGGCCAACGTGCTGATTATAATAGACACCTCCGGTAGTATGTCAGAGACTGTGCCCGGCTCTTCTGAACCATACAACGCTGCTACAACCTACCCATCGTTAAGAAAGTGCGATGGAGCCTATTGTAGCGCCAGCAAGGTGTACAACGCATCTGATAATAGTTTGTTTCTGAACAGTGTTGATGATGTGACTACCTCCTGCAACAGTGTGAACCCGCGTGATCTTTTGAAGACAACAGGACAGTACTCAGGCAGAAGGTTAAATAATGACGGTACCTGTGGGACCAGGAGGACCAGATCATATGTGCTCGGCAATTACGTTAACTGGCTTAATGGGCCTGGTAAGACGACCTATAAACAAAAGATGATTATTGCTAAAGATGTTGTTAAAAACATCGTTCAAAGTACCAGTGGCGTCAAATTTGGTCTTATGAGGTACAATAATAGTGAAGGTGGGAGGTTTGTTTCAGCTACAGTGTCGAGTAGCACCTTTATATCCACTATTAAAAATATGGATGATATATTTACCGGAACCACTACAAATAGAGCTGCTCTGGTTGCGGCTGTTGATACATTAAGTGCTGATGGATGGACTCCGATGGGGGAAACACTATTTGAGGCGATGCGCTATTTTAAGGGGGGTGCAACAGCTTTCAGTAATACTGTCGGAGTTACTAGCGGTTCCTATACTTCGCCTATCCAGGCGAGTTGTCAGCAAAACTATGTAATTTTTGTTACAGATGGTATGGCTACCCAAGACTACAATGCTGTACTGAAAACTATTTGCACAAATGGTGACTGTGATGGTGATGGTAAGGAGCCAGGTAACCTTTTGCACTCGCTGGATGACGTTGCGAAGTACCTCTATGATACAGATATGAGTTCTAGCTTTGATGGCAAACAGAACGTTACAACGTTCACGATCGGTTTTGGGGATGTAGGATCAGATGATGAGGCCGTCGAACTGTTGAATCGTGCTGCCGATAGCAATCATGGCCATGGTCAGGCCTATCTGGCAGGTGACCAGGCAGAACTGTCAACTGCAATCACTCAGATTGTGTCAAATATTATGGAGATTAACACCTCGTTCGTTGCGCCGGTTGTGCCGGTCAGTCCGGAGAACAAAACCGCAAGTGCCAGTCGTGTCTATATCGGCCTTTTTAAGCCGATCAATGAAGCGGCGTGGGAAGGTAATCTTAAAAAATACGGGCTTGATTCAAAAAACTACCTTACCGACAAAAACGGTGCTTATGCCAACTACGTTGATCTGAATAATGACGGATTCGACGACAGGGTCAACCCTGATTTAAGCTGGAATAAACCCTCTTTGCCGCTCGGTGCAGTTAATGGCTCGTTTGTATTGACGTCGTCATCATTCTGGAGCTCAACGGTAGATGCCGCTGATGTCACCAGTGGAGGTGTGGGTGAAAAGCTGCTTACCAGAAGCACCGGGCGTAATATTTATACGTATATGGGGAGTGACACGAACTTAACCGGTTCAAGTAATACTTTTAGTACGGCAAATACCGGCATTACCTCCACATTGATGGAGGTTGCCGATGCCACTGAAAAAAACAAGGTTGTAAGCTTCATCCATGGTTTGGATGCCTATGACGACAATTCTAATGGCAACACAACAGAGAAACGTGAATGGATCATGGGTGATGTGTTGCATGCAAAGCCGATGGTGGTCAATTACGCATCATACACGTTTAATACTACGAATGAAGCTGACTGTTCGGTCAACAAATCTATTATATATGCCGGGTCAAACGATGGCATGTTACACGCCTTCAAAGATTGTGACGGCAGCGAAGCCTGGTCGTATCTGCCTGCTGAACTGTTGCCAAGTCTTCAGTACGTTCACGCCGGTAACCATACCTACTTTGTTGATTCATCACCATTTGTATATATCTATGATAAAAATAAAGACGGCATAATTAATCTGACGGATGACAAGGTAATACTTTTGGTCGGGTTGCGGCGCGGAGGCGGTATTAATTCGGTGCCGGCAACTGGCTATTATTATGCCCTGGATGTATCTGATCCGGCTACCCCAAAGTTTATGTGGGAAATCGACAATAGCTCGGCATCATATCCGGAGTTAGCTGAGGCATGGAGTGAGCCCAAAATTGTAAAACTAAAAGTGGGGAGTACCTTTAAGATTGCCGCTCTGATCGGTGGTGGTTATGACAACCTGAATGATGATGCGCGTTTCGGTGCAACCCAGACATTCCTCGGCACTGGGGCTGTTTCCTATGCTGAGACTGGCGCCGGCGACGTTACCAGTACCGGCACCAGTGCCGCCGTTAGCCCTATGGGGCGGGCTATTTATGCTGTTGAGATAGCCGATATACCTGCCACCGGAATTCCTGGTTTCTCAAATTCAGGGGCAAAGCTATGGGAGTATACGTGGGGCAACACCAATACCAGCACTACAAACACCTCCATGACATTTTCAGTCGCTTCTGAAATTGCGGCACTGGACTCACGCGGCAGAGGTTATATTGACAGGTTGTACACTGTTGATACAGGTGGAAACCTGTGGCGTTTCGATGTCGGCACCGGCAGTACATCTACCTGGACGGGGCGCAAAATTTTTAGTCCCAATCCAGGGGTCAGCGGTGCTGCGGACAAAGGTCGCAAGGCATTTTACAAGCCGTCCGTTACTATCGAAAGTGGCTACGATATGGTTTTTTACGGTACCGGTGATCGTGAACATCCGCTCAATACACCTGTTGTTGACCGGATCTACGCAATAAAGGTGAGAGATATAGACACCAGTTTAACGCCTGTAAAAACCGAGAGTAATCTGGTCGATGTAACCTTAAACCAGCTTCAGTCTACTACTATTACAAATATAGGTACGGAAGCGTCTCCAACGGTCGGATCTGAAGCTTATATTTTAAAGCAGTTGCATGACAATGAAGGGTGGTTTATCCAGCTCAATGAAAGCCCGGGAGAGAAAGTTCTGGCTTCGCCTACGCTCTTTAACAAGGTACTGTACGTCACAACATTCTTACCTACCGGCGTCGCCGTGGTCGATCCGTGTCAGCCTGCCAATCTTGGCTCGAGCAATAGTTATGCACTCAATTACCTGACCGGGGAAGCCGTTCTGGACTATAGCGGTAATAATGATGCTGCTGCCGGAAACAATACGACCGTAACTACGAATACACGTGCCAAGAGTGGTGAAATAATTTTGCAGAGAGCCGATAGAAAACAGGCTATTGGCCAAGGGATTGCCTCGGGTGTAGTGGTTGTAGTGTCAAACACGGGTCAGGCTAACATTGTTATCGGTTCGAGTGGTAATATCGTGCTTGGTAATGCCACAAAAGGCGGTGTAGTGCGGACATTGTTCTGGCGGCAGAAGTAATTCAGCAGTAATTTAGCCACATCTGGCATTGTCTGGGTAGAGGGATCGTTATGGAAAATAAGTTGAAGAAAAATCCTATACTAACGCGAGGTTTTACTCTTGTAGAGTTGATTGTGGTTATCACTGTGATTGGTATTATGCTGGCAACATCCCTCCCGTCATTTATGCAATGGAGAGAGGGGTTGAGATACCGCGAAGCCAGCAATGGATTCGTAGCAGCACTTCGGGCGGCACGTTCAGCATCTATTACTACCAATAGACAGGTTGAGATTGAGGTCGTAGGAAATACATATCGAACCAAAACAGGAAATAGATCTATAGCTAGCACGGTGTGGGTTGATCAACCATTAGTAACTTTGTCGGCCGGAATTGGATTTAACTCGCCTAACAGCCGTATTATAGCTAATCCTAATGGCTCACTTTTCTTCACCAGTGTTGCTGAAGGTACTGCGGTGTTTTTTTCTGCAGCCACAAACATAACCGTTGCCGTACAGAATGCTTCTGCAGCACCAGTGTACAATATAAACCTGACGCAAACAGGGAGGATTAGAACCACACGGGTTAATTAAGGAAACTTTAGTGCATAAGCTTCTGATTGACATCAGTTTAAATCTCTCTACGGGTTATATTCTACGAAGCTTTGATGTGAGAAGACGATTACTGATGTGATACCCCATAGAATATTCAGGGGACACAATACCAATTATCGACGTAGCACCCAGTATTTATCTGAAATACCTCGAATTAGGCTTTTTTTATATATTTAAAAGATTCTATTTTGTAGCATATGTCCTGACAAGAGGTGAGTTATGGCTGCTTTACATTTGATACACATTTGTTCGTGAGAAAACGGGAAGAAGCTGGTTTTGATGAGAAACTGTCCGAGAGGTTGTCAGAAGCAATGCGTGTTGCAATTGATGAATCTGAGTTGGTCACTAAAAAGGATTTACAGATAGAATTGTCTCCAATTAAGGCCGATTTAAACTTACTCAAATGGGTGATTGGTGCATTAATAGCAATGACTATTGCCAACTTTGCTAAACAGTTCTTTTAAAATATCCTCAAGAATATTCTGACGATACAATGAGATAGCGGGATGCTGTTATCTGTTTTTCTATTCAAATTCCACCAGTCAGAACGTCAAGGGCTGAAATAATTTCCTGGCGCAGTGATTCAAGTGAATCAACTTTTTTACCAAGCTCTCGAACATGAACAGCCGCCATCTGTTGGGGTGCTAAGTGGACGTTGTTAATTTGTTAAGTAACTTTTTTTGCTCAGTAAATTGCCGCGTAGCAGTTTAGTTCAACACTAATTACAGACGTTGTATCGAGAGGGAAAGTATAATCAGTATTTTGGATTACTTGCGGACTCTTTTGTCTGTAATACCTCAAATTAGACTTTTTGTACTATTCAAGCGAGGAGTATGACTATGCCACAACCCAAATCAGATACTAATGAACGATACAGTTATGCCGATTATCTTGTCTGGAACGATGATAAAAGGTGGGAACTAATTGCTGGTCAGGCAACTTGCATGAGTCCCGCTCCTGGGCGGCAACATCAGGAGTTATCAGGTGCCTTGTTTAATGTTTTATATTCATGGTTGATCGGTAAACCATGCCGTGTTTATTCAGCTCCCTTCGATGTTCGTCTTATTGAAACTAAAGAAAATGTTGCAGATGACTATATTGATACTGTTGTGCAGCCTGACATTGTTGTTGTCTGTGACCCTGAAAAGCTTGATGATAGAGGTTGCAAAGGTTCTCCAGATCTTATTATCGAAATTCTTTCACCATCAACAGCTCGAATGGATATGACGGTAAAATTTGATTTGTATCAGCATTTCGGTGTCAAAGAATATTGGATTGTTCATCCCAAAGATCAGACTGTTCTGGTTTTTAAACTGCTTGAAAGCGGGTTGTTTGGTGTACCAGACCGTTACTGTGCTAACGACATGATTGCTGTTCCCCTGCTTGGTGATTTACAGATCGACCTGACAAAGGTATTTACTCCTGATGATTAAGTTCTCTTCTGCGACAAGCCTAACCATAATGTGGGGAATATTCCGGTGACACAATACCAAATTACAGACGTAGCACCCAGTGAAAACACGCTTAGATTATGAATCGCGACACAAGAATAAAATTTAACTTTAGTGGGAGGCTTGAAGTATAAGCGCACCCCAAGCATAGACATAGTAACTGTCCGATATACGATAATACTCAACCATTCGCGAGAATGGGGCGGAAAGCCTAATGGGTCTCATGGAGACAGCCGGGTTGCCGAAATATCTTGAAATGATATAAGGCTCCGGCTTTTTTTTATTCAAGAAGTTCAATTGCGTCAGATTTAGGATATTATTTTCTAATTTTGTATATAATTACATATAAATTAGTTGACAATGGTATTATTTGCTGTAAATGGTATCCATGAAAAAATTATTTTCATGGGATACCTAGTATGATTGGAACAAATAAGGTAAAATCAATTCGTGAGTCCCGCCTGATGAGCAAGTCTGAACTTGCCAGAAAAGCGGGGATTTCGACACTGACAATCGATCGAATAGAGCGTGGCGAAAAATGTCGTATGGAAACCAAACGGAAAATAATTCTCGCCTTGGGCTATAATCTTGATGAAAAAGGCATAGTATTTCAGGATCAGGAATAACGGGACTGGATATGTTTCTTTTTAAAAATAAAAAAGAAGTTGTAGGCATCGACATCGGATCGAGTTCTGTGAAGGTGGTGCAACTGAAGAACAATAACGGCTCCTTTCAATTGCTGAACGCGGGGATTTATCCTTTACCACCCGAGGCGATTGTTGATAACACGCTGATGGACAGCTCTTCAATTGCCAGGGTTGTAAAAAATCTTGTTGCAAGCCTCGGTATAAAGATCAAGGATGTTGCCTGTTCAATCTCCGGCAATTCGGTCATTATCAGAAAGATCGTGCTTCCGGCGATGCCGCAGGAAGAGTTGGAGGATCAGATATCATGGGAGGCAGAACAATACATCCCCTTCGATATTAATGATGTAAACATGGATTTTCAAATTCTGTCACCTGACAGTAATGACCCATCCAAGATGAATGTCCTCCTGGTTGCCAGCAAGAAAGACATTATTAATGATTATCTAGCGGTATTCAGTGAGGCCGGAATGAAGCTTTCGGTTGTAGATATTGATTCATTTGCTGTACAAAACGCATTTGAAGTTAATCACGACTACAACTCTGAAGATATTCTAGCTTTAGTAAATATTGGTGCCAGCATAATGAACATCAACGTTATTAAGGATGGCATTACACTTTTTACCCGCGATGTCCAGATGGGTGGCAACCTTTATACAGAAGAGATTCAGAAGCAACTTGGACTGAGCAGTAGCGATGCCGAAACCGGGAAGTTGCTCGCACATGAATCAAATAATACACCGCTTCAAAATGTAATCTTAAAAGTGAATGAGACAATTTCCCAGGAAATCCGTCGGTCGCTTGATTTCTATAATTCAACTGCAAGTGATGAGCGTATATCCGGCGTATTTATCAGCGGCGGATGTTCTAAAGTTTACAATCTTATCGGCACTATTTCTGAAAAAATCGGTCTGAAAGTTGAGAGGCTGAATCCTTTTGCAAAATTGAAATATACTGAAAAAGATTTTGACCCTGAATTTCTTCAGGAGATCGCACCGTTTATGGCGGTGCCTGTCGGACTGGCTATCAGGAGGGTAGGGGACAAATGATTAAAATTAATCTCTTACCCGCCAGGGCAGCTAAGAAAAAAGAAACTGCAATTCAGCAACTTATAATCGCCGGCATTGTTATTGCCGTGATTGCCGTGATTGTAACGTCTCTTTATATGGTTAAACGGGTTCAGATTTCTGCAGCCAAAGATGATATAACATCGGCAAATATTAAAATTAATGAGCTTAAAACAAAAATCGGGAAGCTTGAAGAACTTAAAACACTTAAAGGACAGGTCAAGAAAAAGCTTGATGTCCTGTCACAGCTAAGAAAAAATAAAACAGGTCCTGCGCAGAGATTGGCAAGCTTGAGTGATCTCACCCCAGACCAGTTATGGCTTACAAATTATGCGGAATCCGCTCAGGATGTCA
This sequence comes from Deltaproteobacteria bacterium, assembly GCA_019162745.1. Taxonomy (GTDB): domain Bacteria; phylum Desulfobacterota; class Desulfuromonadia; order Geobacterales; family Pseudopelobacteraceae; genus JACRCG01. Next base: position 13,288 of record JAFLLC010000136.1, read on the forward strand.
AAATATCAGGAATTGCCGCTACGGAAGAGTTGATTGCGCAGTTTATGAGGGCGCTTGAAGCGTCCAACGATTTTATGTCAGTAGTGCTTCTGGTTTCCGAGCAAACCGAGCTAGCTGGTACAAAGCTGAAAAAGTTTGATATAACTATGAAACTTGAGTCGGCAGCACCACAGAATCAGGATGATTCGGCTGTGAAAAAATAATGCACATCATTCAGGTGGTCTGAATATGGATCCTAACGTAGAAAAAATACTTAAACTTCCCACTAAACAGAAAATTCTGCTTCTCGTCCTGCTATCAGTTATTGAAGCCGCTGCTTTAGTGTGGTTTTTGTATCTTCCCAAATACAATGAGCTAAGCGGACTTAAAACGGAACTAGCCAGGTTGGAAGGTGAGATTGATGAGAAAACCAGGATCACAAAGAATCTTCCAAAATTGCAGGCAGAATACGAAAAGTTGAATCAGGAATTAGCTCAGGCTTTAACTGAGTTACCAAATTCTCAGGAAATCCCATCGCTGTTGACCAGCATTACAACTTTAGGGAAAAATGCCGGGCTTGATTTTCTGACATTCCGTCCCAAGGGTGAAGTTCCCAAAGAGTTTTATGCAGATGTACCGGTCGATATTATTGTTTCAGGGTCATATTTCAGTGTTGCTAATTTCTTTGCCGCTGTAGCGAACCTTCCACGAATCGTAAATATCACAAATGTAGCGTTTTCTGATATCAAGAATGTCAATAATCGAATGATGACGAAGGTTACATGCCTCGCGACCACATTCCGCTTCCTTGATAAGAAAGAGATTAAGGATGATAAAAAAACTGCTTCTAAAAAGTAAATATTCCTCAGCCCAGATAAATCGGGATAAGTGCGTTAACGAAATAATTCTTTGCAATAATCCGCAGAAAATTATTCCTAACTTACTAACGATAGCTGCTGTTTTTTTATGTGCGCTGCTGTTGGCAGCTTGCGGCAAAAAACAAACGCCAGAACCGCCGCCTGCTCCATCACCTAAGGTTGTGGCTGTACAGCCTATGCCTGTACAAAAGCAGAGCAGTTCATCTGTGCGTCTCTCACCACCAACTGTAAATCAATTCGATTTCAGCACTAAAAAAGATCCGTTCAAGCCTTTTGTTGCCGTTAAGACGGTACAAAACACTTCACCCGAGTCTATCAGAAGAGCTAAACGCAATTCTTTGCCGATTCATAGTTTTGATGTAAACCAGTTCAAGCTGATTGGCATAATCTCCAGCGGGCGCGAAAATCAGGCGATGGTGACGGATCCTGGCGGTAAAGGGTACGTGCTGAAAGTTGGGATGTTTATTGGAAAAAATGACGGCAAGATAATCTCGATCAACTCAAGTGGAGTTGAAGTCTTAGAACAGTTTAAAGATGACAACGGCAGGGTCCGGAAAGAAAAAATCAAACTTACCCTTCCCAGGAAGCAATAAGGAGTTCCGCATGAAGTGGAAGAATTATACATTTAGAATTGCGCTCATAATTTTTTCAATTATTACAAGCTCTCTGGCTGTTCTGCCAGATGCCGCTGTTGCTGCTGAACAGCCGGGAGTAAAAAAGCTTGCAGCTATTGAATCCATTGTGCCAACAGGCGATGGTTCTGCCACGGAATTGACGATAAAGCTTACATCTCCAGTCACTTACACCAGTTATAAAACTATATCGCCACTGCGGCTTGTTATTGATCTTTCCCAGGTGACGCCAGACACTATATCTTCACCGATAATTGTTAATAAAGGTAATTTCAAGATGGTTACCATCAGCCGTTTTGATACGGATGCAGGTGTGCTGACCAGGATTGAAATCGGACTTACTGAAGATAGTGAAGCGGTAATTTCTGCGCAGCCAAATAATCCAGGAGAGTTGAGAATATCATTTCCGGCGTTGGCATCTATAGTTTCTTCCGCAGTGACAAATGATACTGCCGATATCTCGCCAGTATCATTTGAACCATTAACCGCAGCGGCGGATCCTTCACCTGATACTGGTAAAGAGGCCGTATACAGGACTCTGGGTTCAATTTCAGTCAATAATAACGTAATTAATCTTGCTTTGGATGGCCCGGTTAGCGATTTTAAAACATTCAGGCTTAATAAGCCTGAGCGGTTTGTTATTGATTTAATGAATGTAAGAAGTGGCATGGCCAGCCGTCTCTTCCCATTGAATACCTCCGGCGTCGCTTCAGCGCGCCTTGGTCTCTACCCTGACAAATTACGTGTTGTATTTGACGCTGTAAACGGGAGTTTCCCTGAAGCAACTGTCGCTAAAACGGAAGCAGGCGTGGCTATAACACTCGATGTGAAGCGAGTTGATGAAAATGTAAATACAAAACTGATCGCTACATGGGCAGAAAAAACATCACCGCCTGCGGAAGTAAAACCCGAAGCAAAACCTGAAGCTATAAAACAAGTTGGTGTTGAGAAGGAAACTTCAAAAGGTACTGTTAACACGAAACAATTTCCCGGAAAATCATCAATTGAGATGATAGATTTTCAGGTTGTTAATGGCATTTCAAGAATTTCAGTCAAGGTAAACGGGGACATTGATGCTGCATATCCGATTAAAACTCCAGGATATGTTACTTTAACGGTAAAAAACACTATTCTGCCAAAAAATCTTCAGCGCTCGCTTGAAACCCGTTTTTTTGTGTCACCTGTTTTACGCGTTACGCCGTTATCTGTCAAAACTAACAAAAGTACTGATACAAAAATCCGCATTGCCATTCGAGTAGCCGCACCCTTTGAATTCCGCCGGGAAGGGGATATGCTTTATGTTGATTTCAAGCACCCTTACGGTTTAACTGCCGATAAACTTGCCATAGAAACAACAGATCAAAAATCTTTGACGGTACACAATCAACCGGCAGATCGCAGTGAAGTAGCTCCCTCTGTTCTGTCGCCGATCAGTGACCTTTCCTCAAAACCACTGGAAACTTCAAGAGGTTATAAAGGTCGTAAGGTCACTCTTGAATTTGCTGATGCTGATGTTCGCAAGATATTTCAGCTCTTGGCGGAGGTCAGTAATAAAAACTTCGTCCTTGGAGATGAGGTCACTGGTGCTATCAGTCTTAAGCTTGTGAATGTCCCCTGGGACCAGGCTCTTGATATAATCCTTGATACAAAGGGTCTTGATAAAAGAGAAGACGGCAATATCATATTGATAAAAGGCAAAGGTAAATTTAAATCACAAGCTGAAGAAGATCTTGAAATTAAAAAAACCCAGTTGAAGAACGAACCATTGTTTACGGAATATTTCCCGGTTAACTACAGTAAATCAGGAACCCTGAAACCTCAGATCGAGTCACTGATTACCGCTAACACCGGTAAAGTTAGTGAGGATGAAAGAACAAATACCCTTATTGTCACTGCGATAAGATCCGATATAGACAGGATTAAAACCTATCTGGCAAGAATGGATGTACCGGAACGTCAGGTTATGATAGAGGCCAGGATTGTTGAAGCGTCCTCTACTTTCACGCAGAATCTGGGCGTCAGCTGGGGTGTACATTATCGCGACGGTTCTGCTTCATTCTTAGGAATTAATACGCTGGATAACAGTTTTGGCGGCTTAACTACTCCTACTGTGACAACTGGCCAAAGTGGTGTTCCCGGGACGAATATGGGGATTTCTTTTGGCCGCCTTGCAAGCAATATTCAGCTGGATATGCGTCTTAATGCAGCTGCAAGTGCAGGCTTGGTAAAAATAGTTTCTACTCCGAAAATAGCCACGCTGAATAATAAAACCGCAAAAATAACCCAAGGTCAATCCATACCGTACCAAAATACAACTGCTACAACCGGGGCTACGACTCAGTTTGTTCAAGCGGTTCTTTCCCTTGAAGTTAAACCTCATATAAATGCTAATGGTACAATCGGGATGGAAATCAAGGCCACAAACAACTCGGCAGGAACAGGTAACCCGCCGCCAATTAATACAAAAGAAGCAACTACTGAAATGTTGTTGAAAGACGGTGAAACCACTGTAATTGGCGGAATTTATAAAGAAGATGAAACCCAGTCTGAAGATGGCGTACCGTTTCTGATGGATATTCCGTTTTTAGGACGGTTGTTCAAGTCATCTGAAACAAGAAAAATAAAATCTGAGCTGCTTATATTTATTACTCCGAGAATATTGAATTAGTTGTTGTGAATCTGGTCTATTTATGCCGCTCCCACTTAAAAATAATTATGAGCATTGGACGTATGCCGACTATCTGACCTGGCCTGATGATGAGCGCTGGGAGATCATCGATGGTGTGGCATATGCTATGACTCCAGCACCAACAACAGCACACCAAAGGATCCTGCGAAACCTCGCTTTTGCCATAAATGTTCAGCTTGATGGCAAAGATTGTGAATTGTTTTTGGCTCCTTTTGATGTCCGCTTGTCTCAAAATAAACAGCAAAGTGATAACTATATTGAAACAGTAGTTCAGCCTGATATCATCGTTGTCTGCGACAGTAGCAAAATTGATGACAGGGGTTGTAATGGAGCTCCTGATCTTGTTATTGAAATATTGTCACCTTCAACATCAAAGTATGATTTATCGGAAAAGCGATCTCTGTACGAACGACATGCTGTTGGCGAAATTTGGTTTGTACATCCGCTTGACAAGACTATCATGATATTTTATCTGCAGGAAAATGGAAAATATGGATCACCTGACGTTTATGGAGAAGAAGAAACAGTAGTTCCGAAATCGGTTGATGGTGTAGAGGTTGATTTAAGGGATGTATTTACGGAATAATTTACGTTAAGGAGTGTTGAATGATAAAAACTGTTTGTAGGGTATTGGTCTTTGCTCTATTGCTGTTAACAGTAGCTATGTTGGCTGGGTGTGGTGATTCTAGCAGTTCAGGTCAGGGCAATACAGTTTATTTGTCAGCTTCTGGTAAAGGTGGTTCTACTTTCTCTATTTATACGGATTTAGTTGATATAACAACTAGTAGTTATAATTCTGGATCTTTAGATTACACTATTATATCAACCATATATACTGGTACAACAAGCATTGCTGCTTCAAATGTGATCATTAAAGAAGCGCAAATATCGTATAAGCCACTTATTGCTACTGATGATTCCATTCCGCCAGTTATACCCTCTTGGACAAAACAAATTACGGGTCTTTTAGCTCCCGAGGGCTCTCTTGATTTGACTATGACTGTTGTAGATGATCTTGCTATGACATATTTTGACAAGAATGCGCCAGCTGTAAAATTACCTAATGTTGAATATCGTTATGAGATATCAGTTGTTTTCATAGGTACAGAAGTAAATACTGGTAAGTCAATTACATGTCCTGCGGTTGTAACTAACCTTTATATAACCAATAATGCATCATTAATATGAACAACTAATTCTGTAATAACTTAATTTAAAATAGCAATGAACGTCATTCAGTCCTTGACGAATTTAATGTCAGCTAAATTTGTTTAACAAGAAGATGGCACAATTAAATGCTCCCTCTTTTACAAAGCAACTCAATTTTAGAAAAACACCAGAAGCTTTTAGCTTACTTTAATGAGTAGATTGGATGTCCTGTATATTTAGCCTCGGCTGTAATATTCAGTTATGAAAAATTAACGCACTACACCAAACCTTCGAGGTATTCAAAAACCTCGGAGGTTTTTTTATATGTCGTCTTTTGGCCGGGATATGGTAAATTCTAAATAAAGAATCAAGGAGAATTGTCAGTGCCAACTATCAGTATGTTCTACGGAATCGTCATTTATATGTATCTTGTTGACAACAAAAGACACCATCTGCCACATATTCATACTCGATATCAGGGTAAAAAGGCTTCAATTTCAATTGAAACCGGAGAAATCTTGGATGGAGAGATACCATCAACAAAGTTGCGGTTGGTACAGGCTTGGATTGAAATTCATCGCGAAAATCTGATGGCTGATTGGGAACTGGCAACTAATAATGAGCTACCCCTGAAAATACCTCCTCTCCAATAATAAAGGAGTTTTTATGCTACTTGACGTTGTACGTGTGAAGCCGCAGTCCGGTTACAGGCTTCACCTTGAATTTGAAAATTCTGAAAAACGGATATTTGACGTTTCTCCTTATCTGGAGAATGGCATTTTTTGCCAGTTGAAAGATCCCTCTGTCTTTTATCGTGCCTATATTGATGGTGGGACTGTTGCATGGCCGGGAGAAATCGACATTGCTCCTGAAACTTTGTACGATGATTCAGTTCCAGAGAACTAAAATATAATGTACGGGCTGTAATGTCTTTCTGGAGGTAAAATTCATGACACCATCGCCAATGTTTAAAGAGCAAGAACGCTTTACGTATGCCGATTACCTGTCCTGGCCGGATGACGAACGCTGGGAACTGATTAACGGCGTGCCGTACTCTATGAGCCCGGCACCTAACCGGATGCATCAGAAGGTATCGGCGGCGCTTTTTAATCAGCTATATAATCATCTAAAGGGTAAGAGTTGTGAAACCTATTCAGCTCCTTTTGATGTCCGCCTTACAGGAACTTCTGATGCACCAGATGATGAAACTGATACTGTCGTACAGCCGGATATTGTTGTAATTTGTGACCCTGACAAGCTTGACGATAAAGGTTGCAAGGGCGCACCCGATTTGATTGTCGAAATACTTTCGCCAAGTACGGCTGAACATGATTTGAAGGACAAATTTTATCTCTACCAAAAGGTGGGAGTCAGGGAGTACTGGATCGTCAACCAGACGGATAAGACGCTGATGATCTTCAAGCTGAATGCGGCCGGTGAATATGGCAGGCCGGAGATGTATGGTTCCCATGATATCGTTGCCGTGCCACTGTTGGGTGAACTTGAGGTTGATCTTGCAGAGGTTTTTGCTTCGTAGTGATATGCTGTCAAAAATGATGGCATATTTATTCAGTGGCGTTTGATTGAGTCGCACTGTACCAGAGGTTTATTGGCTCGGCGTATGATTATTTATATGAGTTGTTACCAGACTGCGACGACGATGCATGCGACGGGTGCAAGCACGAAGGCGCACAGGCCGCAGGGAGCACTCAGGCCGTTAAACCAATAGCAGAACATAGGGGGAGTCTTTGAACAGGCAGGACGATGCCATTTTACAGAAATTCATCAAGTTGGATCAGCGGCACCATATTGCTGGACGAAAGAACCACAAGCGTATTTTAGAACTGTAGACTGGCAGCGGACAGCATTCCAAATTTTATTACGGCATTTACTACGGCACAAAGAAAAAGGCACCTACAAGAAAACTTGTAAGTGCCTAATTTTATTGGTGGGCGAAACAGGGATCGAACCTGTGACATCCAGCTTGTAAGGCTGGCGCTCTCCCAGCTGAGCTATTCGCCCTTATTTTATGGCGGGGTTGACGGGGCTCGAACCCGCGACTTCCAGCGTGACAGGCTGGCACTCTAACCAACTGAGCTACAACCCCTCGGCAAATCTACAAGCAACTACTTCTTCTTCTTAGTTGCTACAACAACATTAACGGCTTCCTTCAGTGTTTTACCTGGTTTAAACTTTGGAACAGTCGCTGCGGGAATATCAATCTTCTTGCCTGTCTGAGGATTCTGGCCTTTGCGGGCAGCACGCTTAGCTGTGGAGAATGTACCGAAGCCGACAAGACTCAGTTTGTCTCCGCTTTTTAGAGCAGTAGTCACGCTGGCAATAAATGCGGAAACAGCCTTTTCAGCTTCTACTTTTTTCAGGCCGGACAGCTCTGCTACCGAACTGATCAATTCTGCTTTTGTCACAGTACACCTCCAAAAAATGATTGATTAAATACAAAGCGAGCCACTGTTTATCAGATGTTCTTGAATTGTGTCAAGTGTTTTTTCTTGTGAAAGCGCTTATTCTGGGCAGTTAAACATCTTTTTAATTGTT
>JAFLLC010000078.1 GCA_019162745.1 Deltaproteobacteria bacterium
GGCCAGATGGCTCCGCCAGACAATCAAACATGCGACTTTCATGTCGCAACCACTCGTAAAATCCGCTCGCTGGGATAACGCAGCGACGACGACGGAATGCCGTCCGAAATGATGGCTTTTCTGCAACGGTTTCGGCACGAGCGTTGATCAGGCTGTGCCCGATATTTGGATCTTTAGCCCAGGAAGGAATCAGACCCCAGTTAGCAGAAACCAGCTCACGATGACCTGAAACGTCCTGCCTGACTATCATGACGGGTTGGGATGGAGCAATATTGTAGCGTGGATCCAACTCTTGTGGTGCCAGTACCTCGTAAATGACTGAAAGCAGTTCCGGTGACAAAAGTGACGTGAAGCGACCGCACATATCTATTTCTCCCGAACAGAGAAGCGGTCAAGGGCATTGATCCGGCTGATCTCAACCCGGTCAGCGGAACTGTCGGAATAGACCTCACTGGCAAGCCAGGTAAGCTCTTCATTTTCAAGAACAGTGGGAACGCTGATCCACCACGCTTTACTGCCACCTTGTGATCCATCATTCCAGCGGTACCCACGCTGCTTCAGGATGTCCTTTTTGTCGAACGGTGCGCCTACCGCACTGATCTTTGAGGTTACTTTCTCATAGGTGTTCAGTAGAGCTTTGAATACCGGGGTTTTACTTACCGGCAGTTTTCCCAGAAGGATTCCGAGCACCCCTTCGGCATCATCCAGTGCCCGGTGTGCATGTATGAACAAACCAAACTTAAAGAGCAGATATTCCAGAACGCGGGTGGAGATTCTCTCTGCCTGCCAGTCGATCTGATTGACGGAACAAGCCCACGGAAGCGTTGTAAAGATCGGAAAGCGAGCCTCGACAAACTTACGGTCAAAACCGGCGTTATGGGCAATCACAACGGTTGCCTGATTTGCAAGCATGTTTACCTGGTCGTCATCCAGGTTTTGTCCGCGAACCATGTCATCGGTAATTCCGGTTATCTCAATAATCTCTTTCGGGAGTGGACGCCCTGGATCCTCAAAGCCATTGTACCGGTCAGTAATGCGTATGATCTCCGCAGTAATCGGGTCATATTCAAATGCGACTATGCCCAGTTCGATGATCTTGTCTTCAGCATGATTGAGGCCGGTCGTTTCGGTATCAAGACAAATGCCGATTTTTGATCCTGCAACAGATCTCAGAGTGAAGCTGGATTCCCGTTCAAGGTTCAGTTTGCGGAGTATCGAAAACTCACCGGTAGCGCGAAGTGTGGTTACGGCAATTTCTGCTTCCAGGGAGTTCATTGGCTCTTTTTGGAAATCTCTGGTTTTGGATGTTTTCATCTGTTTTGAAGATGCCATAGTTATAGCGGCCTCTTTCCACGCAGCATTTGTGTCAGCATGCTGTCAAGCGATGATGCGAAGCGTTGTCGATCAGTGAGGCTGAACTGACCTGGGCCACCTTGGGCAAATCCCTCAGAGCGAAGCTCCATCATCAGGTCACGCATGGAAAGCCGCTCGCCAATATTCTCGTCGGTATAGAGTTCACCGCGAGGGTCAAGGGCAACGCCGCCGTTGGCAACAATCCGGGCTGCCAGAGGAATGTCGGCGGTAATCACCAGATCTTCCGGTGCGGCATGTTCGGCAATATAATCATCGGCAACATCAAAGCCGTCGGCAACAACAATGGATTCAATCAGGTTGGAGTTGTGTTTGCTCAGGCTCTTGTTTGCCACAAGCAGGACCGGCAGACTGAGTCGTTCAGAGGCACGAAAAACAATCTCTTTGATCACCCGTGGACAGGCATCGGCATCTATCCATATTTTCAAGGTGAAAGCTCTTTGTTGATCTGATCTTTCAAAACGCCACTTGGCTTGAACGTCAATATCCGCCTGGCTTCAATGGTGATCGTCTCGCCCGTCTGCGGATTGCGGCCACGGCGATCCTTCTTCTGTTTAACGATGAAGCTGCCGAAACCGGATATTTTCAGATTTTCGCCGGATTCAAGCGTGCTTTTCATGATAGCAAAGACGGCTTCTACCATCTCGGCGGATTCATTTTTTGATAGGCCGATCACTTTCTGGACCTTTTCAAAAATATCTGCTTTTGTCATTACTCCCCCTGTTTGATCATTGTGACGCCATACTACCTTCAGACTTTATCTTTTTCCAGCAATTCTATGGTTACCAAATATATTCCTTTGCTATCTCGCGTTTGTCTTTGCCGGAAAGGATATGCAGTATCCGTAGTTGTTTGAGCTTGTGGGGGGATAACGAACCAAGTGAAATGTAGACTATTTTACGCCCCTGGCGGGCGGCCATTTGCTTAAAGATGCTACGGGGCGGCTTTGCCGCTACGTAGACTACATGCTTCTCGATTGAGTAGTCCAGTGCGGCCATCAGAAGAACCTCTGATCGGGTTGTAGCCATCAGATAATCCGGATCCTGCCAGACATCCATCATGCGGCGCGGCGGATATGAGAGCAGAAAACCGCCATATTCACACCGACAGATGCCAGGTCCGACAATATTCTCAGCTGGATTTGTAGCGTAAAAAGCCATATCGGATTCCTGATCATGCTCTCCCAACCAGGTCATGCGATACGGGTAGCGTTCTTTGCGTCGATCGTCATCGAAAATAACAACAAGGCACCCCACCCCACCCTTTGCCCGCTGCTGTTCCCTGACATAGATTGCACCTTCGTGGATGTTGCGAAGAGTTTCCCGCATGTCAATGCCATCAAGAAGCGATGTGCTGAATTTTTCACTACGGCTCAGTTCCTCTGAGAGCTGCATGCTCCCCTTGCGTTTGAGAAAACGTCCATAGTCTTCAATAGCAATATCTTCCTGGGGATAGGAGCAAATGGAAGGATCATCGAAACCCTCCAGCCATTCACCGGGACGCTTTTCCCGCTTGCGATTGCGAAGGCCCATTCTCGAGAGGCTCTTACTCCGTTTTTGTCTCGGCCGAAAGCGTATATGGCGGCTTCCTCCCCAGATCTCTTCAGGAGAAATACTGATGGTAGCAAGGTCGCTGCTTTCAGATTGCCACGGGTAATAAGTCGCCAGGCGACAGAACGCATAGGCAAAGTTATCGTCGATGCAACCGCGTGCCGCCGCCAGTAGTTGGAAGAGGTCTGGAAGCAGCATTCCATCCTGCAAAGAGTAATTGCGAGAGAAACGGAAAAAAGCTCGTTTCTGCCAGATATGGAGGGTTTCGCCGGTTTCCTGGCGGTAGTGTCTGGAAGCCTCGCAGAAGAGGCGATAGATGATGCGCTGCCTGTCGAGGAAAGTACCTTCGCGTCCAAGATAACGAGCTGTCCTGAGGATGGCATTGTCCAGGAGCTTGTCTTCAGGAAGTTCTTGTTTGCCGCCTTGGATCAGTTCCAGAGCATTGAATCTTTTACGCATACCAAGACCGCTTTCTTCGGGCTCCTCGGGGAGAGGACCACGGCGGTGCTCATAGACTGCCGACAGGAAGGGAAACTCAGCAAGAATTTCGCGGCAGGAATCCGGATGCAGGTTCCACAGAGTGATGCCATCCCGCCGGATTCGTTCCAATGGCGCGGCCTGCGGAATATCAAAGAGGTGCTTGACCCGCTCCAAGTGGGCCATACCGCAGATATATAGAACCTTCTGGTGTTTTCTAGCCAACTCCTGCAGACGGAAGGCCATACCCTGTTCTCGGCGTTGATCCTCGATGCAGGGGGGTTGCTCAACACAGGATTTCACGTATTCGCGGTAGTATGCTTGCAAACCGATGCGACAAATGCTGTATGAGTCCGGAAGCTGTTCATGGTGCCTGGGGTAACTATCTGTATCGACATCAATAAAGTATAGTGGCAGGTTAAGTTCAATCGCTCGCCGTGCAGCCTCAACCAGGGGATCCGCCGGTTCCACCAGCAGGTATACGGTCTCGCTGCTCCCCTGCCCTATTCCTTTCTTTGCTTCCGTCTGATAGCTGATAACAGAGATCTCTGGAAGTCGGCGCACCGCTCTTATGAAAGAGGCCCCAAGTGTAGACGGGAGTTCTATGGCTACTGCATCAGGGTGCACCTGATTAAATGCCATGCGGACCAGTTGGGCAAATTCCATCCGATAATGAAGCACCGGCAAGGCATTGACTGGGCCAAACTTTTCTAAGTAGAGACGCTGCGGCATGGTTCAGTCGAGATAGGAAAGTGCTTCGTTTCCGAGGATACGGGTTACGGAAAGCCTTAACAGATCAGAAGGTGGAGTGCCGCCTGCAGCTGACATTTTTAGCGCATAACGAGCGATGTTGATGCCATCCCTCACGGAGTACAGTTCGTCTTTCTTGTGTGCTCGTTGAAGAAATTTGACCACATACTTCAAAATTTCATTGTCGGCAAACGGCAGGTTTTCTTTGAGAATTGTCAACTCCTCATCAGCCTCTGGAAAGTCGATATATATCTGCGGCTGCAAACGCGAGTGGATATACTCTGGAATCTCAAACGTCGAGGCGTCTTCGTTCATGGTGACAACAATACGGAAATTCCGCTCAGCAGGAATCCGCAGACCGGTAACAATCGACTCCACATAGCGGCGGTCATCCAGAAGCGGTGCCAGGGAAGCCCATGCTTTCTCGCTCATGCGGTTGCCTTCATCGAGGATCAGTATTCCACCCGTGAGCATAGCTGATACCAGTGACGAAGCAGCATACTGGATCTTTGCATCGGGACCGATCACTGGAGTGACGATCAGATCTTCAGGACGGGTGTCCATAGTCGCCTGGAACAGATATACCGGTCTTTCCAGGCGTTTTGCAGCGGCATACGCGAGAGTTGTTTTTCCTACACCAGGCTTACCAACCAGACGGGGATTGAAGGGGATATCCCGTTCGTCAATAACCATCCAGGCCGCCAGAAGCTGCAAAAGCAACTCGTCCTGACCCACCCACTGAAGGTTGAGTTCGACAGGTCTGGCAAGAGCAAGTGTAATACCGTCAAGTGTGATCTGATTCATATCTATAACTCCATATTTACAGCATATTTAAGCCCAATTATTTATTCGTAAATACCATATCAGATGGTCGGCATCACGTCAGTCCAACCGGCCGGATGCATCGTAATACCTGAGTATCATAACATACCGATATGTACCATGATGTACCATACTATAATGCTGCATACCAAGTTGGTCACCACATATTTTGGAATCTGAATTCCATTCAAATAGACATGAAACATAGGGCGCTATACGGGTGAGGTGCCCTGATAAGATGGATCCATACTCAGTTGAAGCCAGTAACTATCGCATTAAAATGACATTTTAAAGAGGATTAAAGTTAATTTCATCATTTATATTCTGGAACATAGGTCGCTGGATGGAATCAAGGTGGACTGACACATCTGATACCAATCATACGATTCCAACGCGTCACGTAATGTCGCTTTACTGTGCAATAATAGTCTTGGAAATGATCCAGGAGGATGGCGCCTGGCAGGCTTCTGGAAAAACAACTTCCAGATGACAAGCAACCATCTGAAGAAGATGACAATATCGAGGTCGACAAAGATGAATAGCCGTGGAGCTCTATCCCGATACTTGGCGTGGATAACGGGGCGTAGGTAAAGGAGATTATATGTTTTGGAATAAGATTTTAACATCCATCACAAACAAATGGAGGCCTGCCAAATCAACAGTTATCGGTATTGACATTGGTACAACAAAAATTGCTGCCGTGGTTGCCAGGTTTAATTCCGATTTTCCTGAAATACTTGGGGTGGCCAATGTCCCTTTTAACGGGGTTACGTGGGCAGGCAGTGACAAGGTAGCCAAAACTGCCGAGGCCATTAGATCTGTAGTCAGAGAAGCCTGCAAGGCGGCAGGTTGTTCCACTCGAACCGCCGTGGTCGGCATCAGTGACATAACAACCGGCATAAACTCTATCGGGTTAATCGAGATTAAAAGGCAGTTTTCCCGACGTAACTTACAAAAAGTCGTGAATGCGGCCAGAAACATGATTATTCCGGAAGATATGGTCATTCTTGACCAGGTGGTCAATTCGTACACCATCGATGGTTTAGATGGTTTAGATGGATTAGTTGACCCGCAGGGCACAACTTTTTCAAACCAGGAGGCACTGACGCATACAGTTATTTGCAGGCGAGAAGTGCTGGATGTAGTTACCACAGCATGCAGACAGGCTAGGCTCAAAACATTGAAGGTTATTATTTCGGAATTGGCATCTGCTTCAGTACTTCTTTCTCAGGAAGAGCAAAAACAGGGTGTTTGCCTCATAGATGTTGGTGGGGAATATACCTCTATGGTTGTCTATGTATCAGGGGCGCTGCGTTATACAGCGTCAGTCCCGTGGGGTGGCAACCACCTGACCAGTTGTATCGGATTACATCTTGGACTGGACAAAACAGAAGCGGAGAAAGTCAAGATTGCTTTTTCAAAAGGCGAATCAATAAACGGTACTGAAAATCAGGACAAAGCGATACGAGGCATGATGGATGGGAGTTTACGGGGACTTTGCGCCCTTCTAAATTGCGAACTGGACAAGAACGGGCTGAAGGAATCCCTTGGAGCCGGCATTATTCTTTCTGGAGGGACAAGCAGTCTGCCTGGCTTACCGGATATTTTTGAACGAGGATTTGCGCTACCAGTTCGACGGGCAGATTATAAGAGAGAGAATTGGTTGAAAAAGGTCCCATTGGAATACGCGAGTGCAGTTGGTTTAGTACTGCATGGGACCAAATGATTTTACCTGATACTTTTGCAAAATGAACATGCAACGTTTAGAGCACAATTTACAGAGGTGAACATTGTGAGGGATAAATATTTTGAATTTGATAGCGACCTTGATCAAGGTGCAATCATTCACATTGTCGGCGTTGGCGACACAGGCCTTTGCGCCGTTAGCAAGATGGCTGGCCGCATCCACAATGTCGAATGTATCGGGGTGCAATTTGCAACCGAAGGTTGTTCCATTACAGGCTCCCTTCCAATGGTAATGCTCACCAAACCAGATCTTGACAGCACTCTTAATTTTGAACCACTTATGAAGACGATTGAGAACTCGGATCTTGTTTTTCTGGTATCGGACCTCAATGAGGGGCGGAACAGATTGCTATTAGACATCTGCACTGCAGTTCGCATGCGATCAACTACGTTAATACTCGTGGTACCTGAACCACTTGATGACAAAGGGCAACCAGTTTCACTATCTGGACAGGTCACTATACTCAGGGCAACCGTTGACGGCATGATTATCGTTTCCGGGAGTTCTCTAACTCCACTCGATCCTTGTGCCCCAAAAGTGTTTGACGATACAACTCTGCTTAATTACCTCATTCGTCACGCCATAGAAAAAGTCACCGATATTATCACCACAATGGGTTCAATGTGCATTGATTTGGCCGATGTCCTCACAATCATAAAAGGTGATGGCATGATCCGCTTCGGTACTGGCATAGCTTCAGGTACAGACAGAGGGATAGCTGCTACAGGCAAGGCGTTTTATGCCCTGAAACAACAGGGGGTGTTTTCTTTAGTAAAAGTCACTCGCCTATTATGTTGTATCACCGGTTCAGGAGAAATGACCATGGACGATTATAATAGTGTCAGCAGGTTACTCCACGTCGCTACCAATGAAGATACAAATATAAAGATTGGCATATCCCGTCATGATGAAATGGGAAATAACTTGATGGTTACCATATGGGCAGTGATAATTGATCACCATTGCTAACCCATCAATTTTACACCAGCGACACTCTCCACCCATGTGAGAAGGAGGAAGCAAATGTTTGAAGCAACAGAAGACGTCATACACAGTGCCTCTATTAAGGTAATCGGTGTGGGCGGTGGCGGCAATAATGCCGTTGAAGCCATGATCACCAGCAATATGCCTAATGTTGACTTTATAATTGCAAATACGGATTCGAAATCGCTGCGGGCATCACAAGCCAAGACCAGAATTCAACTTGGAAGTAAGCTTACCAAAGGACTTGGTTCTGGAACCAGACCTGATATCGGCAGAGAAGCGGCTTTGGAATCACGTTCACAGTTGGTTGAGCTTCTCCAGGGAGTAGATCTTCTATTCATCGCTGCCGGAATGGGAGGAGGAACCGGAACCGGCGCCGCTCCGATAATTGCGGAAGCGGCGCGGGAGGCAGGAATTCTCACCGTTGGTATCGTCACAAAACCATTTATTTATGAAGGCAAGGTAAAAACTGGAATAGCTGAAAAGGGTATTAAGGAACTCAAGAAGTATGTTGATTCTCTGATAGTTATATCAAATGATCGCTTGATTAGTCAGGCTAGTAAAGGAATGTCTCTGTTCGATGCCTTTAAGCCCGCTGATGATGTCCTCCGCCAGGCGGTTCAAGGCATTTCCGAACTGATTATGTCTACGGGCTATATGAACCTGGACTTTGCTGACGTTCGGACAGTCATGAGTATCCGTGGTATGGCAATGATGGGCCTTGGTACCGGGACAGGAGAAGAAAGAGCCTCTGTGGCAATAAATATGGCGATCTCCAGTCCTATGTTGGAGGATAATGATATTTCTGGTGCCATAGGAGTATTGGTCAATATCACCGGGTCATCGAGCATGACCATCGACGATTACACTACGGTGAATCGTATTGTGTCAGAACGGGTGCATGAGAACGCAACGATAAAGATTGGCGTAGTGCAAGATGAGAGCATTGGCGATGAGATCAAAGTAACCGTGATTGCCACAGGTTTCAGTGGCAGTTTTGACAATGACAGCGGCAACAAACTTACCAGAAGATCCGGGCCATTGAACGAAAAGCACCCTCGTGGAAAACACAACTTAGACATTCCAACATTTCAGCGCGACCGGCTCCAGGATGATAAGAACAGTCGATTAAGACCAACAGACGCTTCAGAAATAATTGATAAGGACGTATTTCACATTCCGACTTTTTTAAGAAAACAGGTTGATTGATGTGTATGTGAGCCGCCCTTTCTTTTAATTCAAAGTTGCTTCTGGCCCTCCCCTCCCCTTACGTTACAAGGAATGATTAGACAACGGCTGAGGACTGATTATTCCAGCATATAATAATTCTACGCGACATATATTGACGCCTCATTCTGCTATAAAAGAACCATAGTTAATTCCAAGTTGACGGAGGTTTCCCATGGCACTTCCCGCATTTCTCTCCCGGACCCGCACCAAAACACCACAGTCCGCTCGCTTTGATTCTGCAGCGGCAGAATACCGACCTTTGCTCGGTTCCTGGTTGATCAGAATGGCACTGATGCTCAAATGGCACGAACCAAAGCGTGAAGAACGGTGGCCCGATATTTTAGGAGACAGTGACTTTCTGGCCATTACCGGTATTGAGGAACAAGATACATCGAAGCACTCCCGGCGTCGTCCAACAGCAAATATGTGCAAAAAGATCCTTCTTGAACAATTGGAAGTGCTTGAAGACCTGGAATTTGATGCAAACATGCCACTTTTCAAAAATATCGCTTATTTTGCAGAACTTCTGAAATTGAGCGAGGCGAGTCAGGCATACCTGCTCTTTGCAGCCCTTATTGATCTGTTCCCCTCCTATCGTGATGCCATAGGTGGTCGCTGCGAAAAGACCTCGAATCAGCATTTTCAGAGAATCATGAGTGGCCTGACTGGAATCCCTGAAAAGGATTTTATGGAAGTTACCGTTCCTGACGGGATACTCACCGCTGCAGGACTACTCAAGATTGATCATCGCGTCATAGATCTGGAGTCAAAAATAGATTTGATCAAAGGCTTGAGCGGCGTGCTGCTATCACCCCACGCCACGGTAGATGAACTTATGTCCCGCTTTTTAAGAAAGACTGCAGCGCCAACGCTTACCCTTGAAAACTTTCCACATTTGGCGGCCGACACCTCGGCTCTGCGCGACTATGTGCGCAATGCGGTGGACGACCAGACCACGGGAGTCAATATTCTGTTTTCAGGCAAGCCAGGTGTCGGCAAAACCCAGTACGGACAGGCTCTGGCTGCTGAGCTTGGTGTCGATCTCTATGAAATTGCCTATTCGGATTCTGATGGGGACCCTATCAAAGGAGAAAGCAGATTACGGGCGTACAGCTTCTGCCAACGACTGTTGGCCGACACAAAGAATGCGGTTCTGTTGTTTGACGAAGTTGAAGATATTTTCCCGCAGGATTTTGGCTTCCTGAAATTCCTCTTCGGCGGTGACGATGGCGGTAGCGGCAAACAGGTTGGCGGTAAAGCTTGGATTAACAGGACAATGGAACTGAACCCTGTACCGGCAATCTGGATCAGCAACCATACGTCGCAGATTGACCATGCCTATCGCCGCCGCTTTGATTATTCAATAAACTTTCCGATACCGCCAAAGAAGGTGCGTTTGACCATCGCAGAGCATCACCTGAATCTGTTTGATCCGCCCCGTGACTGGCTGGAAAGGATTGCCTCCAACGAGGAAATGTCCCCCGGCCAACTTGAGCGGGCTGCCAAAGTTGCGTCAGTTGCGGCCGGTAACGACACCGGACGTGCCAGGGAGCTGGTGGATCAGACGCTACAGCGCAGCATAACGCTCCTTGATCAGCGCCAGACTCCAACTCGCAACAGGGTTTGGACCTGTTACAATCTCGACTGGCTCAATATCAACAATGATATTAACCGCTTGATTGATGGTTTAAAAAAGCGTCCTCACGGCACCTTCTGCTTCTATGGGGCGGCAGGTACCGGCAAGAGCGAATTGGCCCGGCATATGGCCGATGAACTCGGGGTACCGGTAATCATTCGACGGGCATCGGATCTGCTGGATAAATATGTCGGGGAAAGTGAAAAGAACATCTCAGCCATGTTCGACGCAGCCAGGCAGCAAAATGCTCTTCTGATACTTGATGAAGCAGACAGCTTCCTGTCCGACCGTCGCGGGGCGCAGCAAAGCTGGGAAGTAACGCAGGTGAACGAGCTCCTTACGCAAATGGAAGCTTTCGACGGCATCTTTGTCTGCACAACTAATCTCATGGACAAGCTGGATCAGGCCAGTCTACGGAGGTTCTCTTTCAAGATCCGTTTCGATGTGTTGAAGCCGGAGCAGCGCTGGGGACTGTTTTGTCAGGAGCTTGAGAGACTTGGAGGAGAGCGGGAAGCGGCTGCAGAATGGGAAATCCAGGTAAAACGGCTCGAAAAGCTTACCCCCGGGGACTTTTCCGTTGCGAACCGTCAGTTTGAGCTTTTGGGTACAACACCCACGGCAGGAGAACTCTATGAGCAGCTGCGCATGGAGTGCGAAGCGAAAGGCGGCTCAATGGGTAAAATCGGTTTTGGTGGGTAGCATTTACTGAGTGAAGAGATTGCAGCCGTTCATCGCGATTTTGAACGGCTGCTTCGGCAACATTCTTACCAAAAGAACTTTTGAAACATTAATACAACAAATCGGAGTCAACTATGTGTGGATATTGCTTTGAAAGGCAGGGTCTCAATATTCTGAAAGATGATGTTCAAGGCAATCTTCAGATGAAATCGCTGTATGGCGGATCAGGATACTATTTCTATTTGAGAGAAACGCCTGATTTTATCGGTTCACTTGAAAGATTGAGAAATTCGTTAGCACATAAACGAGTACCATTTGAATCTGAAGTCTCCACCAATGTCCTACTGTATCGAGGTATTGAAATCCTGATAAAACAGGGATTTGATTCGCCTGAATACCAGCGTCTCCTTAAAAAGCCTCTGTACCGGAATACAATTGTTTCCTCCTGCACAAATCAAAATCAGAATCAATTTGAAGTACTCACAGAAGGACTACAGATTGAGCATTTGAGGTTGTTATATGACCCGGCAACATTTTTTTGGGCAGACCGCAGCAAACAGTTACGAACTCTTACCGATGTTCTCCCTTCATGCCGTAATCTTCTGAAGCACTACATATCCTGGTGGCTTGACGGTAATAATCTGAAGAGAGCAGATCTAATAGCAAAAATCAACACGCTCGGCCTTATGGAACAGATCAGCAAAGGGTACGAGGTACAGACCATATCAGCGAAATTCAGCAGAGCAAAGGATTTTCGTTTTGATCTGCTTACAAGGGCATTGTATTTCAGCATACTTGTTGTTGGCAGTTGTTCCGCCGGTAAAAAGATGCTGCTTGCGATTGCAGGGAGAGAACCTGCTAAGACTCCCGGCTTCCGTTGTGATGACCTATGGCTACAACGTGTTGCTGCGTTGAAACTGTTTGATCTTGAAGGTTTTGAGTTATTCTCAAAACACATTACTTCAATCCGCGCCACCAACTACTATTACATTAATATTATGCGCGGATTTTCCCCAGACCAAATGCAGCGACTGTTGGATGAAGCAATGCGAAATCCTGATGAAATAATAGGAGATGATTATATCAGTCTTATTGAGTGGCTTAGCAGCAGGAGTTCATTATGAACCGTAACAGGGCAGTCAGAACAGAATCAATTATTGTCGGTATTGATGTCGGGACGACCAAAATCACAGCTGTAATTGCCGGTATAGACAAAGATTTTCCGGAGATACTCGGATTTGCCAAAATCCCCTTTGAAGCGTCTATTCTGTCAGATCCTGATATGACTGGTATGGCTACGACGATAACTGCTGATGCCATAAGTTGGGCCGTCAGAGTCGCCTATACTGAGGCTAACTGCTCTACACCATTAGCCATCGTTGGAATTAGTGGTATTGCAAAAAGCTGTAATTCAGAAGGCATAGTCGCAGTCAATGGTAAGGTCTCCCATAATGACATTCAAAAAACCATTGTGGCCGCTTCAGATTTCACTATGCCGAAGGGCCTGGTCATGCTCGACCAGATCATAAACTCGTTCTCTCTCAATCTCGACGATATAGAAGGAATACATGATCCGTTGGGCATGGTTGCATTGAACCTGGGTGCCGTGTCCCATAACATCCTTGGCAGAAAAGCCCTGCTGGATCTTGTTACTGCCGGATGCTCACAAGCTGGGATCAATGTACTAAAGATGACATCGTCTGAATTGGCAGCTGCGGGAATATTACTGACTTCGGAAGAGAAGCAAAATGGTGTCTGTCTGCTTGATATCGGCGGAGATTATACATCACTGGTTGTTTATCATGCTGGTGCGCTGAAATATACGGCTTCAGTACCGTGGGGTGGCAATCATATTACAGATCTGATTAAGTTTCGACTCGGTGTAAATGTTACCAAAGCGGAACGGGCTAAGCTTGCATTTTCACGAGGTATATTGAACGACGAGCAAAGCACGGCAATACGGAAACTACTGGATAGGGAGCTGCTGGTATTGTGTTCTCATCTTGATACTGAGCTGAGTAAGTCGGGGTTGGAAGATGAGTTAGCATCGGGCATTGCCCTGACCGGTGGCACGTGTAAGTTGCCTAGTTTAGCCGATGCTCTTGAACGTGTATTGCAAATGCCGGTACGGCATGCAAAATTTCCAACTAATCAATGGCTCAATAATATTTCCGCAGATTATGCAAGTGCCGTCGGCTTAATACTGCGTAGAATAAGTCTGTTTGGGGCTCCAGCTTAATTTCATGGCCAGTCATAACGCGTCACATATTGTCGTGTCACCATGAGATACTGCCCTTAACAATAACCCAAGGAGGCCAACCATGGCACGCACAGCAAGGCAGACTGCAAGCATTCTTACAGAGTTGTATGATGAAAGTTTCGCTAACGATTCCATTGAGCAATACCGGATTATGTGGAATGATTTGCGAGGTATTGCCGGAGTAGAAAAGCTGAGCCCCGGATACCTGCGTATCATTAATCGTTCGCTCTGCAGATCAGGTTACCTGCTGATCACACTGGACAATTATCTGGTTGTAACCCAAGAGAGCGACTTGGATAATATCCGCCTTGTCCCGCCTCGCATCGTCGAACAGTATCGTTACGAAGAAGAGGATGATGACCTGGAACTGGATGACGAGGATGAGGAATCTGAAGTTGAAAATTCAGATGATTGTGAGATCAGCAACGAGGACGTGGAGTCTGTGTAACCATGTTACTATATGGTACCTTATTAACAGGAAAATACTCAAAGGCGCGTCGGCTAATTCACCGGCGCGCCGAAATCAATACGCTTGGAGATGACGGCTAAACACCGTTGATGCTCTCAGCCTAGCATCCCGATATGGTTAATATGTCCTGGCTTCTACTATTTGCTGGCGCTGATGTCAATGTTCGCAATAACTACGGTGAAACTGCATTGATAGCTGCATTGTGGAGACCAAACAATATAGAGAATGTTTCTCTGTTGATTAATAATGGCGCTGATGCCAGTATAGTTACGAATTATGGGTGCCCACATGTATCAAAAATTGTCGCAAAAGCCGTTGTCATTGAATTACCATGTGTTTTGTGGACGGGAAATGTCAAACTTGCACGAGATAGTCCCGTATTATTTTGCATCCCTTTATTTTCCATGTAGTTATTCCCATTGCTTAATAACACGCCCATAACTCTGAATGCCTGAAGGTAAACCTTCATCCTGAACATCCAAAATCAGGCATGTTTTTGTACCTCCATTTTTTGGGCCTCGCAAACCTCTACCAACCATTTGTTCGTAAAGTAGCGCACTCATAGTTGGTCTAGTTATGCAGACAACATCAATTTTGGGAGCGTCAAATCCGGTAGTCAGAACTCCATAGTTACACAAAAAACGACACTCACTATTTGATCTAAAACTATCAATTGTTGATACTCTTTGTGCTCTTGGCGTCTCACCAGAAACAACTGCCGAACTTCCTGACCCAAAGTGCCTGTTCAGAGTCATTGAAATCGTGTGGGCATGACCCACAGAGCAAGTGAACACAAGTACTTTGCTGTTTGTTGGTAAATCAATCAGTCGTTTAATTATTTCACCGTTTCGCTTATGTTCACTCCCCAACATCTTCAAATAATCTGGAGGTATTTCATTGAACTGCTTAAGTTTATTCATCTGTTGTGGGGTCATACGGGGCGTACCCACAACTGTCATTTTTTCATATTCTGTACTAGCAAGAATTCCTTTTTTTCTCAGTTGTAAAATGGGTTTGTTTTTTAACTCATCAGGGCGAAGCATATTCCCCTGAAAGTATTGATTCAGCTTTTTCGTATCCAAGTCATTAGCTCGCCATGGAGTGGCTGTAAGTCCAATAACCAGTGGAGAAGTTGGCAATGATTCCCATTTTTGTTTCTTCTTAAGGCCTAATGCCTCAAAAACGTCTGCAAATTCACGTGTTATGAGTCCGTGGGCTTCGTCCACGGCACAACAACATATTCTATGAGATTGAGAATTGAGACTTTCATAAAAGCTAGAACCTGTGCGAAACCAAGAATGCAGCTGATCAATACTGGCAATTATCACATGAATATTTCTGGTTGATTCCGTATCAAACTCAATTTCCTGAAGAACAATGGAAGGATCTATGGATTGCCACCCCCTAATAATTTTCATCGGGTTTGAACGACGAACAGGTTCAATTCCATTCTTTTTCATAGGTGGCACTTGCCATACACCCCGAAAAGATTCCCATGCTTGCTCTAACAACTCCTGTGTATACGAAATCCAGAGGACTATATCCCTTTCATATTTTGGTGAAGATGAAAATGATTCAGCAAGATGGTCACAAATAGCATCTACCGCAACTCTTGTTTTGCCTGCACCAGTGGGGAGTGAAAGCATTGCTGTCTCTCCCCTTCCATTTAACAACTTGATTTTAAGTTTTTGGTATACGTCATCTTGATAATCATGAAGAGCTTTCAATGTAACGACTGGGTTTACTTTTTCCATCGCCTTAGGTCTATAATTTTGAGAAGCTGCTAGCGTATTAGGTAAGCCAAGGTATTCGCAAAAAGCTTTGGGCCATCTGGTGCCAACTCGCCATTGTTCTGCCATCACTTCCGAACCTCTAGCTTTTTGAGTAGCATTCTTGCGTAATCTACTACGATCTGGGTAAATCTCCCAAAAAAGTTTTCGAAGTGCTTCCCATTGCGTTTTGGGAATAGCTTTTAGAATATGTTCTCTCAGAAGTCGTCCAATCTTTGAATCAGAAAGCAACCGATCCCCGTAAAAATTTATGATGTGAGAGTATATCTTATTGGTGGTCTTAGAGCTTGTCCCTAAAGCCTCTTTAAGTGCGGCGCGTGAAGATTCAATTGCCGCTTCGGTTTTTGGCACATTTTCTAAAATCTCCTTCCATTGACTTGCTTTTAATCGTTTCAACACAATTACAACTTTTTCAACATCTTCCTGATTCATGAAAAATCCTTTCATTCGAAATATGTCGGCTAATCTGGGTATTGGATTCTATGCCATTGCCAAATAACATTATCAAGTTCTGGTAAGTTTTTTGCTCCATGTGCAGTGCCATCTGTGATGACTTGTCTCATTTTTATCGCGAGATCTATATACTTAGCTCCCTCACTAGAATCTTTAGGGGGTGCATATTTGTTAAATACAAGCCAATCTTTAACTGGAGCATTCAATAAGGGGTATCTATCCGGAAAATAATGGCAGAGCATTTCTGAAAGCCATGAACCACGTGTAGGATTTTTTATTTCAGCAAGTCGGTCAATTTCATTTTTTACAAAGCTGTCGAGCCCTAGTTTTTTCTTGCGGTCGGCATAGTCAAATATTTTTGACAATGAGTCACAGACTTCATACCATTTGCTATTTTTACCAAGTATTTCAAAGCCTTTGCCTTGGAATCTTGACTTATGATTTCCCCAGCAATTCATGAGCTTGGTATAAAACAATTCATTTCCTTCTTCAGTTCCAGTTTTACAGCATCTCTTTATAGATTTCTTAAGTTCTTCAGCAATATCAGCGAAACGTTCCTGTGCGTTTCTTCTTTGTAAAATATTTTTATTGTATAATTTGCTTGGAGAAATAGTCAGTTGGATAACAGGAGCTGTTTTGTTATGAGTATTTTCTTTTTTACCAGTGTTAGTTGACCTTGCAGCTTCATGATATTGCTCGATCCATTTTTCTGATATTGGAGAGCAATTAGCTTTTATTTCTTCAACCCATTCCTTAATAGACTCGAATTGTTGTGTAGATATATCAGAAAAAATATTTGCTTCATAATTAGTCAAAAAAGCCGCTTTAGTCAGATTGGACGATCCCAATATTAATTTACAGCAGCCGGTGTTGTTTTTCCAAGCTACTAATTTAGGATGAAACCCTGCCATTTTATCTGCGGCCCTAAATTCGCATTTCATGTTTGCAGGAAGCCATTTAAGGACATCCATGCAAGCTTGTTTCCGAGTGATACCGAAGTCAGTACCTACGATAAAAGACAGGTCAATACATTTCTTATTGAGCTTAGTGCTTATACCCCAATCTGTGAGATACGCAGAAACTATGACTAAATCAATGGCCTCCAGAACTGCCAATTCATAACATTCATTGAGGAATTGTGATTCGCTGTCTCTTGGTGGATATAGAATTAAGTCCATGAAAACTTCCTTAATAATTATATTTATACTATTATACTATTTACACTCATCAAACTGCACTTTCATAGCATAATTCTTCCACCACACATAGGGATAAATCTCGCCGCTGTAGTTGCTCACTTGAAGATGATGCGGATGTCATACTCTTTATTTACAGAGAAACTGTATATTGCAAAAAATGCCGGAAGCGAGATGGCTCCTGTACCCTTAACCATGATAAAAATGCCGAGATAATTATTGCCAAGCATAGAAATGGAACGACCGGCACATGTTATCTGTCGTATTTTGGTGAAACCATGACTTTTAGAGATGTGCAGTAAGCTCGGATTATCAAACAGTTTGGAATCGCAAAAAAACAGGGTGCTGAATAGTTACGAAAAAACAAAAAAACCAACCAAAGCAGTTCAGATCTAAATTATTATGCTAAACTCGAAATGATTCGTGATCATACTTGCCGCGTTTCAGCAATTTATTGCAGTAAATAAGATTGTTACTACATGCATTTACGGTAAAACTTCACCACTGATTTGGAGGCAACATGGATACCATCACTCGCCAATGGTTGATACTTCGTATGGTTCCGAGGCGTGGTCGCATATCAACCCCGGAGATTCTTACCCGGCTTAGTTCCGAATACAACATTGATACCACCCTGCGCACCGTTCAACGCGACATGCAGGATCTTTCCCTTACATTCCCCTTGGTATGCGACAAAAACCGCCCTGCCGGCTGGAGTTGGAGTAAGGATGCCATAGCCTTTGAAATCCCCAGTATGGATCCGCTGGCTGCACTAACTTTCAAACTGGTGCAGGATACGATGACGCGAATGCTTCCTAGGGCTGCACTTGCGTCACTCGATGGTTACTTCTGTGCTGCGGAGACACAATTAAAAAAACTGGCCTGTTCGCCTTTATCACACTGGCCTGACAAAGTACGTACTGTTTCTCGCAGTCTGAATTTTACAGCTCCAAGCGTGAATGAAACCGTTCTTGACAGCCTCTATGACGCACTTCAGCATGAGCAGTGCTTTGAGTTGGATTACCATGCGCGGTCAGGTAAGGACAAAAAATATGTAGTCAACCCGCTTGGGCTAGTCTTTGTAGACAATCTTATCTATTTGGTTGCCACTCTGAATGATCATGATGATCCAATGCAATTATTGGCACATAGGATGAAATCAATCAGGCTGCTACCTGACCGCCCAGCGGTTACTCCCGAAGGTTTTACTCTACAAGGATACATAGATAGCGGAGAATTTGGATATCCCTTGGGTGGTATGATCAAGCTGAAGGCATTATTTGACAAAGGTGCGGCACCCTATCTGTATGAAACAAAAATATCACCAAATCAAAAATTGACGGAGCAAGCAGATGGAAAGCTACTGTTGGAAGTCACCGTACGTGATGATGTTCAGTTGCGCTGGTGGTTGAATGGATTTGGCCAGCGGATAGAGGTTGTAGAGCCCGCTGATTTAAGGGATGAATTCGTCCAGCTTGCAGAGGAGATGGCGGAAAAATATCTGCATACAAAAACAAATTAACCCCACAAAGCCTGACGCAACCCGGAACGTCTTTGAATTCTTTTTTCAGATGACGTGGTAAATATTTCGTCAGTGCACCACAACTCAACTGAGGTACGCGCTCTTGTAAGCCCGGTGTAGATTATTTCACGGGTCAATACCTGATTACTGACTGGCGGCGTAATCAAAAGAATTTTTTCAAATTCAGATCCATGACTTTTATGTACCGTCATGGCAAAACAGTTTCATAAACTGGCCGCCTATAAGGGGAATATTTCCTGGCCACTCCATTTACCGAATGGAAATACAGCTACTTAATCCGTATAACCGGAATGTTTATCTATTTTTTCCAGAGGATCGATGACTTTGCCAATTGAATTATATTCCATGGCAACTTCTTTAGATGTTTTGAAGAAGTCTCTTTGAATGGTTCGGAGTGTTTCTATCCATTGCAGCAACGTTCGAGGTCTACCCAGGTCTGAAGCAACAGCATGAAGCGATCTGACGTATTTGACGAATCGACCAAGAACAGCCGCTGCTTCTCCCTCCATATTGTCAAACGGCAATATTTTATCGAATAGAGTATCGTCATCTGATGACATTGCATACGCGACAATTTTGGCGTCTGATAAAGGACAAACCAGAATTTTTTATATTGATGGTGCACAACCATCGACAGCGGCAATACATTTTAAAGAAGAAGCCCCTAAACTGACGTACGAGGTTTACTGCACTGCTAACTGCGACCCAATTCCGGAGCATGTTCTCATTACCGAACACCTGGGGCGCTATCTATCGCATACTATCTGGAAGGATGAAAAACATCTTTTAGATGGTGATTATCCTGCTTATGCTTAACAAGGCTACTGACGCTTACTGTAACTATTAACGGTATCAAAAAGCTCTTCCATGATCTCTTTTTTCAGGTTTTCCGGCTCAATAACTTCGGCCTTTGCCCCAAAGGACAATATCCACCGTTTTACATCAAGCCAGCCTGAGGTCCTGAGCTCAAGCAAAATTGAGCCATCCGGATTGTCTGTAATAGACTGATCCTTAGCCCACCGCCGTTCCCTGATATATCGAGCTACTTCCTGAGAAAATCTTATTTTTACCTCGAATGGATCATCAAAGACGATGCTGAATGCATCTTCCAACAATCCATCGGGGTCAAAATCTTTCGGCAAGGTGAATGTCTCTTTGGTTATAGAGAGTTTATTTATCCGCTCAACGGCCAACACTCTGATGTGCCCATATGAAGTTGCCCTTACAAAAAGATATAGCCCCCCATCTCGTTCAAAAAAACGCAACGGGTCGATTTTGAATCCCTTCGTCTTATCATCGTGAAACGAATGATATTCAACAACGCAGGTCTGCTGCCGGAATATGGCGTCAGTAAGCTGTTCAATAACATCCTCTTTGTCACAATAGTCCTTGGTAAATTTAGATGACGGCACAAAAAGTGTCTTCACCTGATCAAGCCGATTCGCAAGGCCTTCCGGCATAAATGCGTCAAGTTTTTTGA